>CAKSOR010000480.1 GCA_934477985.1 uncultured Eubacteriales bacterium | reverse complement strand
AATACGTCGGTCATTATCTGCTTTCGCCCTGACAAGCAGGTGTAATCAGCGCCGCTGGACGCGAAATCGAGCTCTCCGTCCTTCAGTTCCTCGGCGAATCTGAGCGTGACCTCACCGGAGTATCCCGCCTTTGAGACGACGCGAACCAGTCCGCTGATATTCTCCCCGGCGTCCCAGACGCTTCTGCCGTTCTTCTCGCCAAGCTTAACCGGTTTTGTTGTGCGTATCAGCCGGTCGGGCGCGCCGATCGACGGCGAGAGCTCCGACTCAGGCGCTTTGGCGACCGCGACCTTGTATTTCCCGCCGACCGCCGAATAGTCGATGACCTCGCCGATGAAGAGCTCGGAACAGGTTATCTCGCTGAGCGACCACTCCTCGCTGCCGTCCGAGACGATCGTCCCTCCGTCCGTTTCGAGCGCGAAGATACACTTGCAGCGCTCGCCAAAGCTCATTTCGCCCTCGGCGACTCTCTCGGTCTGCACATACCAACCGCCGCCGAGCTGAACCTCCAATTTATTTTCGCCCTCATTCAGGTATTCCGAGACATCATATGAATTGAAGTAAATCCTGTGCGTGAAGCTGTCGCGGCAGGGATATGTGATCTTTTTGAAATTCCGCTTTTCGTAGTCAGACGCGACAGGCTGAAAATACTCGTTTCCGAGCTTCTTTCCGTTAAGCCGCGCCTCAAAGAAGCCGAGTCCGGTGATAAACAGCTTCGCGCCGCTTGTTTTTCTGAGCGTGAATCCTTTCCGGATGACCGGCGACGCCGATCCTATGTTCCGGTCGGGCATTATCCACTTCGCCTCCGAGAGCGAATCTGAACATTTGTTTTCCATATGTAAAGTCCTTTCGGTTGTTCTCTGATCAATTATACCACAGCTTTGTGAAGAAAGCTATGACAAATCTACCCATTAATATCACATATCTATCTTTTTTTCAGGAATTCATGAAAATCTCTCTTGCATTCCGCCGCTGAATATGTTATAATATTGTTATCAACGAAAGAAAGGAAATCAATATGTCAACCTTCACCTACAAAGACGAAAACTTCCTGCTCGACGGAAAGCCCTTCCAGGTGATCTCCGGCGCCATGCACTACTGGCGCATCGTCCCCGAATACTGGGAGGATCGTCTGAAAAAGCTCCGCGCCTGCGGATTCAACACGGTCGAGACCTATGTCGCATGGAATCTTCACGAGCGCCGCGAGGGCGAGTTCGACTTCTCGGGAAACCTCGACATCGTGAAATACATTGAGATCGCCGAGAGTCTCGGACTCAAGGTCATCGTCCGCCCCGGGCCTTACATCTGCTCCGAGTTCGATTTCGGCGGACTGCCGTCCTGGCTGCTCGCTTACCCCGACATGCACCTGCGCTGCAACGACCCGAAATACCTCGAGAAGGTCCGCCCATACTACCGCGAGCTGCTGACCCGCATACGTCCGCATCTCTGCACGAACGGCGGCGGAATAATCATGGTTCAGATCGAGAACGAATACGGCTCTTACGGCGACGACAAGGAATATCTCCGCGCGGTCGCCGATATGTACCTCGAGTACGGAATCGACTGCCAGCTCTACACCTCAGACGGACCCTGCTACTGGATGCTCTCGGGCGGAACTCTGCCGGAGTACCCCTGCGTAGCGAACTTCGGAAGCCGCCCTGCCGAGGCTTTCAGGCTTCTCTCGGACTTCAGACCGGGTCAGCCGTCGATGTGCGGCGAGTTCTGGTGCGGATGGTTCGACCACTGGGGCGAAAAGCACCACACCCGCACGGCTGAGGAAACTGTCCGCGATTTCCTGCCGATGCTCGACATGGGCGCGTCGGTCAACTTCTACATGTTCCACGGCGGAACGAATTTCGGCTTCACCAACGGCGCAAATCACACCGGAACCGAGTATCAGCCGACGATCACGAGCTACGATTACTGCTCGCCGCTCTCCGAGTCGGGCGACATGACGCCGACCTTCTTCGCCGTCCGCGACGTAATCTCAAAGCGCACCGGAATAACCCCTGAGCTCGATGTCAGTGACTCCGAAAAGCTCGCCTACGGAAAGCTGAGACTCACAGAGCGCGCGCCGCTCTTCGACAATCTCGACAACATCGGAAGAAAGACTCACGCCGCCGCTCCGCTTTCAATGGAGGAGGTCGGACAGGATTTCGGCTACATTCTCTACTCTACGACGCTCGATGGACGCGCTGAAAAGCGACCGCTCGTGCTTGAGCATGTCCACGACCGTGCGCAGGTCTTCATCGACGGCAAGTTCGCCGGACTCCGTGAGCGCACCGGGCGGATGGATGAGATAAACATCGATCTTGTGCCCGGCAAGCCGAAAAAGCTCGAGATTCTTGTTGAGAACAGCGGTCGCGTCAACTACGGTCCGAAACTCTTCGACAAGAAGGGAATCTTCGGCGGTATCCGCCTTGGTCAGCAGTATCATTTCGGCTGGGACATGACGTCGATGACGATGGACGACCTCTCGGGTCTCGTCTACTCGGACGACACCGCCTTTGACGGCAAACCCGCTTTCCTGCGCGGCGAGCTTACAGTTGAAAAGTGCGCCGACACCTTCCTGAGACTCGACGGATTCCACCGCGGATTCGTCGTCGTGAACGGCTTCAACATCGGACGCTACAACAACGACCGCGGACCGCAGAAG
>CAKSOR010000479.1 GCA_934477985.1 uncultured Eubacteriales bacterium | reverse complement strand
CGGTGGCCTTCTCGATGGGGAGCGAGGCGGTCATCGTGCATTTGATCTCATACTTCTCGGTGAGTTCGTCGATTTCGGCGGCGAACTTGTCAAAGCTTACGATATCGTTCTCGCAGATCTTGAGAGCCGAGTCGACGAAGATATCTGTGACGTCGTGGTTGCTTGCGATGATGCCGGCGATGAAGCCGAAGAGCGACTGTGCGTCGTCTATAGCGTACTGAACGGTGTCGATGAGGCGCGCGGTGTGCTTGATGTCGTAGGTGAGCTTGGTGCCCTTCTCGATGCAGACGACCGAACCCTTGGACTGAGCCGCGGTGTTGTTGACGAGCTCAATGAGCTGCTTGGTCTTACCGGTTCCCTTGACGCCGATGATGAGCTTTAACATATTCTTATCCTCCTGAATAATTATGGGTTTTGCCTGTACTTATATTTTACACTAAATCCGCGGAAATTTCAAGGGGTTTTCTGAACAATTTTCTTGAAATCGAAAAGTTTTTACAACTTGTACAAATCCGCGTGAGAAAACAGTGCAAATTGCTTACTTCGACATTCTCTCCTCGAGAGCCGCCTTTTCAGCCTCGTAGCCGGGCTTGCCGAGCAGCGCGTACATATTCTTCTTGTACGCCTCGACGCCCGGCTGGTTGAACGGGTTGACTCCGAGAGTGTAGCCAGAGACAGCGCAGGCGAGCTCGAAGAAGTACACCATGTAGCCGAAGGTATGCTCGCTGCGGTCAGCGACGTCGAGCACGATGTTCGGAACGCCGCCGTCGACGTGAGCCATAAGCGTAGCGTTCTTAGCCGCCTGGTTGACCGAATGGAGCTCCTTGCCGGAGAGGAAGTTGAGTCCGTCGATGTTGTGCGGATCGTTCGGGATGACGACGGTGTCGTTCGACTTCTCGATGTTGACGACCGTCTCGAAGAGGTTGCGTCTGCCCTCCTGGATGAACTGACCGAGCGAGTGAAGATCGGTCGAGAAGACAACCGACGCCGGGAAGATGCCCATGTTGTCCTTGCCCTCGGACTCGCCGAAGAGCTGCTTCCACCACTCGTTCATCATGAGCATAGCGTGCTCGTAGGAGACGAGGATCTCGGTGGTCTTGCCCTTTCTGTACATAAGGTTTCTGAGAGCGGCGTACCTCAGAGCGTCGTTCGACGCGATGTCGTCCGAAGCGTAATCGGCGCGCGCGTCAGCCGCGCCCTTCATCATAGCGTCGATGTCGCAGCCGGCGGCGGCGATCGGGAGCAGTCCGACAGCGGTCAGAACGGAATAGCGTCCGCCGACGTCGTCCGGAACGACGAAGGTCTCGTAGCCCTTGTCGGTAGCGAACTTCTTGAGAGTTCCCTTTGCCTTGTCGGTCGTGACGAAGATGCGCTCGCGCGCGCCCTCCTCGCCGTACTTCTTCTCGAGAAGCTCGCGGAAGATGCGGAAAGCGACAGCCGGCTCGGTGGTCGTGCCCGACTTCGAGATGACGTTGACGCAGATGTCCTTGCCCTCGCAGACCTGGAGCAGCTCAGCGAGCGCCGACGAGCAGATGTTGTTTCCGGCGAACCAGATTTCGGGTGTGTCCTTCTTGAGGGCGTTGTAGTTCGGGCTCTTGACGAACTCGATAGCCGCGCGCGCGCCGAGATAAGAGCCGCCTATGCCGATGACGACGAGAATATCGCAGGTCTTCTTGATCTTCTCAGCGGCAGCCTTGATTCGTGCGAACTCCTCCTTGTCATAGTCGACCGGAAGATCGACCCAGCCTAAAAAGTCGCTTCCGAGACCGTTCTTTGCCCTGACCTCGGCAAAAGCGGTCTTTACGGCGGGCTCGATGCCCTTCATATCCTCAGCTTTGAGGAAGCCTTCCATGTATTTATCATTGAGTTTCAAAGTCATGATGAGATCTCCTTTTCAAGAAATAATATTTCCGGATTATATTGTACCGCAAAAATGTGATTTTTTCAAGCATTTTCACGTAACGCACGTGAAAATATTCCTAAAGTAAAGTCACATTTTTTGTCAATGCTGCCGAAAACTGCAATTTTGCGCGGAAAATTTCCCGAAAGTTTGCCTTGACAGACCGGCGGCGATATGGTACAATAAATAAAAAAGCGGCGTTTCACGCTCAAAGTTTCCGTTCAGAATGATTTCACCGCGGACACGCGAACGCCGACAGGAGGTAAACAAATGCAAAACTTCATGATAGGCTGCAATTTCTGGGACTCAAAGTCGGGCACGGACATGTGGGTGAATTTCGATGAGGATTCGCTCGCGAAGGACCTTGACGCGCTGGCTGAGAGCGGCGTGAACTGCATGCGGTGTTTCCCGAACTGGCGGGACTTCCAGCCGGTTATCGCGCTCAGAGAGTGGCGCGGGAACTTCAAGGAATACCGGCTGACCGGCGACAGATTCCCTGAGAACGAATTCTACATCGAGCCTTTGATGATCGAGCGTTTCCGCAGATTCGCGAACATGGCTTGCGACCGCGGGATAAAGCTCGTCGTCTCGATACTGACCGGCTGGATGAGCGGAAGGCTCTTCTGCCCGCCCGCGCTCGACTCCAAGAACCTGATCTGCGACCCCGAGGCGCTGATGTTCGAGGAGAAGTTCGTCCGCGGCTTCGTCATGTACACCCGCGACCTTCCGAACATTGTCATGTGGGATCTCGGCAACGAGTGCAAC
>CAKSOR010000478.1 GCA_934477985.1 uncultured Eubacteriales bacterium | reverse complement strand
CATCGCGTTCATTCCGGCGACCATCACTCCGCGCAGTCCCGCTGTTCCGAACTCGAGGTCCTTTATGAAGCGGAACTTGATCTCCTCGTCGTTGTCGGCGATCGAGCGGAGCTCGGCTTTTGTGGTCTCGTCGACCTTGTCAGAGTTGAGCCAGCGTTCGTAATTCTCTTTATATGACATTGGTTATCTCCATTTAGTTTTATAAATATTGTTTTGACCCGTGAAACAAATCATCATCAGCGGGCGGCTCGTTCAAAGAGTCACCTCTGGAAAGCGTCCTCAGCCCTGAGCCTTGGCGGTTTCGAGCGCTATTGCCAGCTGGTCTGGACATGATGTCGGCTTGAAACCGCACTTTATACCCTTGAGGCGCGAGATTGCCTCGTCTACCTTCATTCCGGTCGCGAGCGCAGCGACTCCCTGCGTGTTTCCGGGGCATCCGCCGACGAATTTCACACTCTTGATGACATCGCCGTCAACGACTATCTCGATAGCTTTTGAGCAGGTTCCGGTCGTCTTATAGGTGTATGCTTTTTCCATGATTTTATTCCTCTCTTAACTTTTTATATTTTCCGAGCATTGAGATAAACCCGAGATACCCGGTCTCTTCTCCGAAGCTGCCTGTGCCGATCGCCTTCACACCGGCGTTCACTAGCGCTTCGACCCTCTCATAGATCCTCAGCGGCGGCTCGGAGTTTATGAATTCCGAACCTATCCCGCCGAGCACCGGCAGGTCGATGTCATCGCGGAATCCCGCGAGATAGACTCCCGCGAACCGCTTGTCAACCGCTCCGTCATCCTCCGCCAGGAAGATCAGCGGCTTATCGGTCTTTATGAACTCCCCGCGGGTCGCAAGCGCGCAGACCTTATCGTTCCGGTCAGCCGCTTCGAGCTCGTCCGGGTCGTCAGAGATCACAACGAATCTCATCCCGTCCGGAAGCTCCGCGTCGAGCGTCTCAGACTCACCGCTCGGCTCGATTGGCACGACATCCGAATCTATGTAACGGTAAAATTCTATAAGCGTCTCGGCGCGCCTTTCCGGCTTTGTCCAGAGCTCGTCTCCGCCGCGCCAGATTATCTGCGTCACGAGCTTTCGCGTCGGGAAGGGTTCGAACAGTGTGATTCCCCGCCCGCCGTTCAGTATTTCAAGAAAATTTCTGTAATCCATCAGCTTTTGATATGCGCGTAGACGCCGAGCGTTGAGTACTGCGGCGCGGCAAGCGCCATGAAGAGCGCGAACGGCTCGACCGCGCGGTCGGGACAATGCAGTATCACGTCATACGAGAACTCATTGTCTACATATGTAAGCGGTATCGCGTCGACCTTATAGAGGTCGAGCCCGAACCTCGACGCCGCCGTCAGCACGTCAGCGAGCGTTATCCCATCGGTCGGAACAAAGCTCAGCTCGAGAAATCTCGCGTCGCAGATCGCCGGCAGCTCGTCCGGAAAGGTCAATGTCTTCCGGAGCAGCGCGTATCGCGTAGTGACTCCGCCGTCATTCGACGTGACATCGCAGGACAGGACGATCTTCAGCTCGTATTTGTCGATAAGGCGGCAGAAACCGATCAGCTTCGCGTCGCGCGAGCTGTCGAGCGGCAGGATGCACATGTCCGCGCGCCCGTAATAGACCTCCTCGCAGACCGACTGAAAGTCGCTCTGATAGTCGACCGACGGATTGCCGAGGAGCTTTGAAAACGCCAGGAACGCGTCGTCCGCGAAGGCGTTTTTCAGATATGCTATCTTCGGATCTTTTCCGAGCGGCACGAAGCCATCGCTGTCAGCTCCCAAAAGCGACGCCAGCCTGAAATCGTTCCGCCAGCCCAACCGGTCGGCGAGAAACTTGCAGACGGTCAGCTTATCCGAAAGCATCTGCGACGAGTAATACGCCTCAAGGTAAGGCACTGCCTCGTCGACCGCCTCGGACGGTATCAATCCGCGCGTGAAGAGCCCGTCAAGCCCGCCCATGCGGTCGTCGGGGTCAAGGAGCATTGATGAATTGCCTGAGATGTAGTTCGCGAGGTCGGAGAGCTGCGCGAGCCTCCGCTCGACAGCCGATGAGGCTTCGGAATCGAGGAGCTTCAGGTTCTCGTCGATTATGCTCACCGGGAGCGCGGTGCGGTCTTCGTCCATCAGAGCTTTCTCCCTTCGGAATCTAGCATAAGCCCGGTCAGCGCCACCGCCGCGACCGATTCGATGACCGGAACGGCTCTGAGCGCTATGCAGGGGTCGTGGCGACCCTTGATGTTCAGCTTCGCGTTCTCACCTTTTTCGAGGTCGACCGTGTCCTGCTCGACGAATATCGACGGCGTCGGTTTCATCGCAACCGTGAAGACGACCGGCATTCCTGTGGTCATTCCGCCGACGATTCCGCCGCAGTTGTTGGTCTTCGTTACGACTTTGCCGCCCTTGTACTCATAGGCGTCGTTCGCCTGCGAGCCGTACATGCGGCAGAAGTCGAATCCCGCGCCGAAGCCGATGCCCTTGACGCCCGGAACGGCGAAGCAGAGCTGCGAAATCTCGGACTCGACGCTCCCGAACATGTGCTCGCCGAGCGCCGCCGGAAGCCCGATCGCCGCGCACTCGATCAGAGCCCCGACCGAATCTCCGCGCATCTTCGCCGAGCCGATTATCGTCGTGTAAGCCTCAGCCGCCATCGGGTCGAGCGTCGGAATCTCCTTTTTCGCGAGAGCTTTCAGGTCGGACGCGCGTATGC
>CAKSOR010000477.1 GCA_934477985.1 uncultured Eubacteriales bacterium | reverse complement strand
ACTGGATACCGATACTCTCCAGCCGCTTAATCTGGTTTCCATTTTCGCCGCTGGTGCTTAACTTGATTTTTCCTTTTTGATGCGCCAGAGCCACAAGCCAAGCTGCATGCCGTTGTCGGTCACATAGGTCGTTGGCATATCCAAATTCCCGTGCTCTTCGTAGTACGCGCGGCAGATTTCAAACCGTGTTTCCCACAGTCGCGCCTGAGGAGACAGCCAATCCATCCCAATGGCATCCAGCCGGTCTATTTGCTCTTGTGTCAAGGTACCGGCAGCTTTTTTCTCTCGCTGGCTGCGCACCCATTCATCTAAGGCATATCCGTTTGGAGCTTTATATTTGGTCGGGACACGAAGGTCACCATGTTCTTTCCAGTATTCTTCCGCCAAGGCATACGCCGCTTCCCAGCGCTCTGCAATTGCGCTCCAAACCATGCCGATTTCATCAAGCCGTTTCTTCTGTGTCGGGGAAACTTTTCGGTATTTGTCCGGCTTTGCGTAATTCGACCGCTGCTTCAGAATCCAGCTCCCGAGCGCGTAGCCGACCGGGCAGACATATGTCCCATGAACGAGCAGATTGCCGTGCGACTCATAGTAGCTCTTTGCGTGCGTGAATCCGGTCTCCCACGGGTCGTCGAATTTCCAAACCATGCCGATCGCCGAAAGTCGGTCGATCTGATCCCACGTCAGATTGCCCTGCGCGAAATACCCGCGCTGTGCCGTGATCCATCGGCTCAGGTTCTTGCCATCCGATTCGAGATAGCTCGCAGGAACGAGCAGATTGCCATACGATTCGAAATACTTCTTCGCTTCGCTGTAATGCTTTTCCCAGACCGAGGTGCTTCTGTTTTTCCATGTCATCCCTATAGAATTCAGCCGCTCGATCTGGTCGGCGTTGTATTTTAATGGAATATCCAGATTTCCGTATGTGTGATAATACGTCAGGCACGCACCGTAGTACTGCTGCCAGAGGTGATCCGCGACGTCCCAAACCATGCCGATTTCGTCAAGAGCCTCGATGCGCTCCTTTGTCAGGTAGCGTTGCTGACTCTTGTTCTTGCAGATGACGCGCAGGCGCGCGATCCATGAGCCGAGACCGACTCCGGTTTCGGTCACATACGACGCGACAACATTCAGATTTTCGAAAGTATTGTAATATTCCTTCGCGGCTTCAAAATTGCGCTCCCACGCTAGGTCGCGATAGCCGTTCCAAACCATGCCGATTGAGTCGAGCTTTTCGATTCTCTCGGCTGAGAGAATTCCCGGCGTGTCCCCGGTGCGTACCCGCTTCTGAGTCAACATCCAGTGACCGAGCGAGTATCCATCGGCTGTTTTGTATTTGTAATGTTCGTTGACAATCTCCTCAGGCTCGCCGAGCGAGCGGTAGTAGGTCATCGCGATCTTCATTTCTTCCTCGATCGCGCCGATGCTGTAAAGGTTTTCGATGTTCAGGACTATGTCGAATATAACCAGATTTGACTTTTTGCCAGCTGCGAGAGCGCGTCCGATCTGTTGCTTGTAGATGATCGGCGAGACGGTCGGGCGGAGAAGAATTACTCCGCTCACGTTGTCCACGTGAATGCCCTCGTTCAGCGCATCGATGCAAAAGAGGAGCTTCAGATGATCCGCGTCATTGTCGGTTTTGAAGTCGGCGAACGACTTGCTCGCCGATGGGTCATCGGAGTAGACCGAATAGATGTGCGGCTTCGCGTCGATCTTACCGAACCACTCCGGAACATGGTCAATCATCTCGTCCATGTGTTCTTTGTTGGCGCAGAAGAAGATATATTTTCCTGTCCGGTCGTTCATGTGTTTTGCGAAAATCACATCAAGACCGTCAGCTTTTTCGAGCGCGCGGCGGAGTGCTTCGAGATAGATTTTGGCTTCATCGCGAATCAACTTGCTCTTCGCGCGCTTGACACATGCTTTATACCTGTCGAGGTCTTTCTGATACGAGAATACAGAAAGCACATATTTTGGCACAGAGAGGATTCCTCTTACAATCGCTTCGCCGAGCGTCATCTCGGACGCGACATTTCCGTCGAACAGCTCGTCGCTCATGTCGCACTGGTTGTCGAGGTAGCGAATTGATGTTGCCAAGAGTGCGAGAATCTGCGCCGCCGGGCAAGCAACGAGTAATTTCTTTACACCCTGTCCCCAGATGTCTGCGCCGGCGCGGTGGAACTCGTAGAGGATTATGTAGTCGGGCTGAATTTCGGCGATCTCTTCGTCGCTAATGCCCATAAGCTTCGAGTAGGTGAAGAAGCTGATGTTCTCCGGCTGCCAGCCGTTCGCCACGGATTTCAGGTTTTCGAGCTGCGTTTCGAAGATGTACGCGCTCGGCGAGAGCCAGCAGATCCGGCTTTCCGGGTTGTCCTCGCAGAGTTTGAACGCTATGAAGGACTTTCCAGTACCTGTCGGATGGATTATCGCGGCTTTTCCGGTCGAAGCGAGCATTGCCACAGCCGACTCGTATGCAGTTTTATTGTGTTCAAACAGTTCGATGCTCACTTGACCGCCCCCCCCTTTGAGCAGATTCGCATCGCGCGGAGTTCAAAAAGGTATACTTTATTGAACTCTTCGAAATTTTCGGATTTCCAGCTTTTTCGTTGAAAACCACTTTATTTCTCGTTATATTATAGCACATCTCATCGAAAAATGCAATACTTTTCAGAGAAAAAAATAATTTACTTTTCAGGACGCCGGTTGTTAATTTGCACAAACAA
>CAKSOR010000476.1 GCA_934477985.1 uncultured Eubacteriales bacterium | reverse complement strand
TCGCGGAGCATGTCACGCTCGCAGGATTTCGGAAGTCCCGGCTTCAGGACGAAATAGATGGCGTCGAAGTATTTGCTTTTCGGTTCGCGGAGCGAGATCACGCGGCGGCTGCATCCTTTTATCTGCATTTCTCATCACCTCATGAAATTTATACTTGAGATGATTCTTGACTCCGTTTCGCGGGGTCAATCAGTTCAGGCGCAGATTGTCGAGCAGCTTCTGCCATACATAGTCCGCGCCGGGCGTCTCGTCGATCGCGCGGCGGGTGTCGACCGGAATGTTGCAGACGTTGCAAACGACCTCGGCGGGCGAGTAGGGCAGAAAATTGAACTCCCGCGTCTCGGACTTTATCCCGAGGTAGGCGCAGCCGTCGATCAGCCGCCCGTTTCGCCTGAACTCGAGCCGCAGAAAGCTCCCGAAGCCGAAGCCTGTGTCGCCCTCGACCCCGATCGGCTGCCCCGAGAGCACGCGTTCACCCTTCGAGACACAGCGCGACGCCAGCCTTGAATAGGTCACGGTGACTCCGTCGCGCCCGGTCAGCGTCACGTAAGTTCCGAGCCTTCTGAGCCTTGAGGTCGGGTCGCTTGCGCGTCCGGCGTCGATGACGATGCCCTCGTCAATCGCCAGCACCTCGGTGTCCGAGCCGCACGCCGACGGCAGACCCTTGAAGTCGAGAATGCCCGCTACCTGTTTTTTACCCTGCCGACCGATTCCGGTCAGCGCGAAACGACGCGATGAATATAGTTGCATATGTAAGTTCCTTTCTTCTGAACGTTTAGCGTTGTTGAACCTGTATCCCGGAAAATAAGCGGTCTTTCACGCTTTTTCGCCGCATGTGAACCGGCAATGTTCAGCACGACTGAACTAATTATATCACCAATTAAATGATTTGTCAAGAGTTTTTCACAAAAAAATTCAAAATTTTTTCGTATAGCACTTGATTTTTTAATCGGAATAGTGTATAATAGACTTGTTCGATAACTCTTCCGCCATGTCAATCAAATCGCCGACACACGTTGCCAATTTGATACGCTGATGTCGGGTTATCGATCGGGTCTGATCAAGTAAAAATGGAGTCTACAGACCCTGTTTTTACTTGATTCATGCGTCAAACAGTTTACATAACTGTTGTACACCAAAATAACACTGCCTTTTGATGGGTTTTCATTTATGGCAGAAAGGAAGAATAATGGCATTCTTTGACGAGCGGCTGCGAGCCGCAATGAAAGAAAAAAACGTGACTCAGGCGATGCTCTGCAAGGAAACTGAGATCCCGAAATCAGCGATGAGTCAGTACATGTCGGGCAAATTCCTGCCGAGACAGAACCGCGCGGGCAGGATCGCCGAGGTGCTCGGCGTCGACACGGCGTGGCTCTTAGGCATAGACAGCGCGAACCAGCTGTCGCCGCGCGAATGCGAGATCATCGCCGCGTACCGGAGCGACGAGGCTTTCAAAAACTCGGTCGATATGCTGCTGGACGGCAGGAGCGTTTTCCGCGCCGCCAAGTCGGACGACGGCAGGATAGCTCCCAAGACCGAGAAGTTAAGCGCCGCGGAGCTCGAAAAATTAGCTGAAGCGCCTGAGACCGATCAGGACTTTTGACACCAGACAATAGCGGCTTTTACGGCGTTTACCGTGCCTGCCGCGACGCCGCCTGGCGCTGCCAGCTTGAGTTCGGTGTAACGAGGCTTCCGGTCAAGGTGACCGGGATCACAAAAAGGGCGGGGATACATGTCATCCGTAACTCGGACGTGAATGAGCTGCGGCGCGGAGAACTCGCGGTCAGCATCTGCGACGCGGGCGAGTGGACGATAATCTACGATGACGCACTGGAGACGAACATGGTGCGTTTTGTCACGGCGCATGAGCTCGGTCACATCTTTCTGGGGCACGAGTACCGGACGCTTGAGAGGCGCTTCGCCTTCACCGGACACAAGATCGCGCTTGAACGCGAGGCGGACATGTTCGCGATGAGGCTGCTCGCGCCGGCTTTCGCTCTGCACGAGATGCGGCTGCTCAGTCCGCGGGACATCGAGGCGGTCTGCGGGATACCCTTCTGCCAGGCGGTCGAGCGTGCGAGACGGATGGAGACGCTCGAGGAGCGCGGCAGCTTTTATAAGAGTCCGATGGAGCGCGCATTGCTCGGCAGATTCCAGCCGTATTTCGACTCTTTCCGGCAGGAAAATCCGCCAAAAAGCTGAATTTCGGCGTTTTACACATACGCTGCTCAAAAAAAGTCCGAAAAAACATAAATTTTTTTTTGAAAACCTATTGCAAATCCTTCGGTTTTGTGGTAAAATATTATAAGATACTGGTAAAGAGCGTATGTATTCCCCATGCGCCGCATTTTTTGGAGGTTAATTTATTATGGAAATCGTACTCGGTATTCTTCTGCTCATCGCGGCAGTGTTTCTCATCGTGGCTATTCTGATGCAGGATGGCAAGGATCATCGTCTCTCCGGCACCATCGCGGGCGGCGCTGAGACCTTCTTCGGCAAGAACAAGGGCTCGACAATCGACAAGATGCTCTCGAAGGTCACCTCGATCGTCGCCGTGGTCTTCTGTCTGATCGTCGTCGCTATGTACATCTTCCAGCCGACTACCGACCTTTCAGGCATCATCAATTCGTCGAACGTCGACACCAGCAATGTCTCCGGCTCGACCGAGACCACGGCTGCCGACACCGAAGCCGCTGATACCACCGCTGCCGACACCACCGCAGCTGA
>CAKSOR010000475.1 GCA_934477985.1 uncultured Eubacteriales bacterium | reverse complement strand
ATTTTCAACTGCCTTCAGATACTTTTTCACTCCGGTTACGCGGTGGAGCTCGATGAGTCCGTCAAGGCAGGACATCATTTCGTAAGCCTTCGCCCACTTTTCGGATTGCGGATACCACTCGTGCACCGGCTTCATCGCGAGCGCGTTGCTGATGAGATTCGGAATGTGTCCGTCCTCGCGCTCCCAGTCGTCGGCGATCGAGACCGCGAAATCGAGGTACTTCTCGTCGCCGGTCAGGCGGTAGAGGATCAGCATCGGCTTCATTATCGAGCAGGTCGGCAGTCCGTTGAACGTGCCGGTCGCGCCGGGACGGATGTTCAGCTCCTTAAGCATGCCGATATACTGGTCGGCAAATTTCTTCGCCGCCGAAAGTATCTTCTCGTCGCCGGTCAGGTCGTAGATCTCGAGCATGCCCCAGAACGTGTACTTGCGGCACCAGAGATTCCAGTTCCAGCCGCACGCCCAGCCCATGATCGATCTGGTCGCCTCGGGATCAGGCGCCATGAAATTAGTTTTATCGCGGTAGGTGCCGATATAGCCGTCGGGGTCGGCGGTGGCGATCAGGTTCAGCGCGGTTTTGTGCAGCACCTCTGTGAGCTTTTCGTCATGCTCATAGCGCGCCACGCGGCAGCCGGAGATCACCCACTTGCCCCAGAACTCACCGCGCCAATAGCCGACGATGATCTCGTCGTCGTTCCGCAGTCTGAACTGCTCCTCGCACTCGGCGAGTATCTCGTCGCGGGCGAAGTCGGAGGTCACGCGTTCGGTGAAGAAGGTCTCCATCTGGTCGGAAATCCTTCCGGTGATCCTCAGTCTGCCGGGGGACGGCGGGGTCAGGCGGTCGTTTACTTTGTAAGGTACCATTTTTTCGCTCCTTAATATTTTTTTCTTTATTATATCATATCGCGTGGCAAATTGCAAGACATCCGGCTAAGATTTGGCAAAATGATTGATATTTTCACCGGAAATCGTCACGATTATAGTTTCTTTGCCATTTTTCAGCTGTTGACATGATTCGACAAGCATTCGTCGGGAAATGTGGTATAATATTTCCATCCCGCGGGAAACCGCGAGGAAAGAAATATAAAGGAAGGACATAAAAATGTCAGAATTAAAAACCTGCGCTGTAATCGGCGCGACTCCCGCTACCCTCCCGTTCGGCTATGACGAGGAACACTACGACGCAATAATGCTTAAGAAAAAAATCGCGGAAACCATGCTTTCACTTATAGAAAAAGGTGTTTGCGAATTTGTGAGTACCCTCTCGGAGGGCGTTGAGCTCTGGAGCGCAGAGGTCTGCCAGGCTATACGCGACGCCGGAAGCCCGCTCGGTCTCACCTGCGTGCCGATCGGCGAGGAACAGGCGAACCGCTGGTATCCGTCGGTACGCGAGCGCTACTTCTCCCTGCTCGAGCGCTGCGGCGAGGTCGTGAACGCGAAGATCTCCGACGAGCAGAAGTCCGACACCAGTACGAGACGGGCGGCTGAGACCGCGTTCTGCGACGATTACATACTCTCCCACGCAGACGTTATTCTGCTTGCCGGCGAGCCCGACGAGCGTGCTTCGCGCATTGAGTCGCTCGCCAGAGCCGGGGGCTTGCCGGTCATAAGAGTATGACGTTCTACCGGGTATTTTCCGACAGTTTAACGCATAAAATTGACTGTGTGGAGGAATCGCCTTCAGGCGCCTTCGCACAGTCTGTTTTTATAGGAGGATCTTAACATGATCTGCGCGGGGCTTTTGTCGAAGCTGATCTTTCTCGTTCTAAGGGTGAAATCCGGGAGCTCCGGGAACTTTCCCCCGCCCCTCACGCCCGAACGCGAGCGCGAGTGCTTCAGGCTCTTCAAGGAGAACGGCGACATGGACGCGCGCGCCGAGCTGATCGAGCACAATCTCCGCCTTGTCGCGCATATCGTCAGGAAGTACTCGAATCCGCAGAATCAGGACGATCTTATTTCGATCGGGACTATCGGGCTTATAAAAGCCGTCGACTCGTTCGACCCGAAGCTCGGCGCCCGGTTCGCCACTTACGCCGGGAAATGCCTTCAGAACGAGATTCTGATGCACTTCCGGAGTCAGAAGAAGCTGTCGGCTGAGGTGTCGCTCTCCGAGACCATCGACCTTGACAAGGATGGGAATCCGCTGACCTGGGGCGATCTGATCGCGGTCGAGGACACAATCGCCGACGATCTCGATCTGCGGGTGCGCTCCGAGGCGGCTCTCCGGGTGATCCGCGACGAGCTGACTCCGCGCGAGCGGAAGATCATTGTCATGCGCTACGGGCTTTCCGGCGACGCCGGTCTGACTCAGCGTGAGACGGCGGAGCGGCTCGGCATCTCGCGTTCATATGTAAGCCGGATCGAGGGCGCGGCGCTGAAGAAGCTCGCCGAACGGCTCGGCGGATAGTTTTGCCGGCGTGAGGCACGCCACGGCACTCTCTCCGTCGTGTCTCACGCGCATCGGGTGTGTGTCGCTCCGGTCATCGTTTTTGTGAAAACAATAAAAAAATTACAATTAAATCTCACTCAGTTCACAAAATTGTGATATACTTATAATTGAAATATTAAGAAAGGTGGATTTTTTATGGATAATAAAATCGAAATCCCAACACCGGTCGACGAACAAACGCCGCCGCAAACACCCGATAAACCGGGAATTTCAACACAGAGTTTTACAGATGACGATTCCCCGCTGAATGTCGGCTACAAGAACAGCACACGGATAATAG
>CAKSOR010000474.1 GCA_934477985.1 uncultured Eubacteriales bacterium | reverse complement strand
TCGTCATCCGCCGCCCCTTCTTTGCGAGTCTGTCCGCGGTTTCCTTCACGACCCCGGCAAGCCCGACGCGCTCGGAGAGCGACAGCTCGTGTATCTCGCTTGACTGGCAGGACGCGAAGATTCCGTCGCAGCCTTCATTATAATACCACTCGGTAAGCGCCCTCAAAGCGCCCCGGTCAACACTTCCGTCCTTATTGTAGGGCGTGATCATCGTGGGGTAAGCGCCTTTATTGAACATCGCTCTGACCTCCGGGAGACCTGAAATCCTTTATCCGGTGGAAGGTCGCGTAGTTGCTGTCGTGGAAGTTGTGAGCGCCGTTGAACGCCGTGCGCGACTGATAGATTATGTCGCCGCCGTCAAACTCAAAGCTGACATACTGGAAGCCCAGCATCTTCGGATCATCGTTCTGGAAGTCGATAAGATGCTTTACAAGCGTCCAGTTGTCGAGGTCGGGCGAGCAGAGCAGCGAGAGCAGATTGCGGTTTGTCGCCGGTTCTTCAAGCAGATAGCTTCCGATCATGTAGTAGAGCGCCGACTTTTCGTCGTAGAGAATGTCGACCTTCGACTGAGTTATCGGACAGTCGATAAAGCCCTCGAATCTCAAATCCCCCTCGCGGTCGTCCGGGTCGAAGCGGAGCTTCAGCAGCTTTCCGGGCGCGCAGCGGAGAATGTCGTAGATTTCCCCATTGGGAGCGGTGACGACGCAGCCCTCGATTCCTCCGGCAACGCCCTTTAACTGAGCCTCCGGATGATCCTCCGGCAGCCAGACCCGGGTCGCGACCCAGCTTTCCGGATCGAGCAGATCGCTTCCCTCCTCAGCTGAGATGACGAAGTCGCCGAAGACTCCGCGCCCCCACGCGCCGTACTGAATGTCGGTCATGATAAGTCCGTGCGAAATTTCAACCTGCATCGGCGCACGGTGACAGCCGCACTCGCCCGAGAAGTTTGAGCCGCGGAAGAGTACGGTCGGCATAGTCCAGGTCTCGCCGTTGTCGTCCGAGCGCCCGATAAGCAGGTCGCCGTACTCGCGCGAGACTCCGAGCATGTAGAGCTTTCCGTCCGCAAGGAACAGCTTTCCCCAGAAGCATGGGAATAGCTCTGTCAGATACTCAAAGGTCGCGCCGCCGTCGTTCGAGCGGTAAATGAGCGTCAGATTCTGCGCAAGCCGAGCGTCAAACACATCCATCGACGCGAGTATCCTCCCGTCCGGGAGCTTAAGAATCGACGGCGAGCAGAGATATCTCCCCGAGAATGCGTATTCATCGTCCTCCGGGTGCAGATAGTTGATGACAGTCCCCGGAACATCGCCGGTGCGCACAAGCCTTGTCGATGAGCGCGCGCCGTCCTGACGCCCGGCGTAAACCTCGTAGTCGCGAAGCTCCCCGCAGACTATTTCCGCCGTGAAGAAATTCCCCTTCCGGTCGGGTCTCACCGGGCTGAACTCGCCCTCTCCGCGTGTCCGCCAGAAGATCAGATGCTCATCCTCCGGCGCTCCGTTGTCGATGAAATCGACCGTGAAGCCTCGCTTTCCCGGCGCGAGACGGCAGATGTAGGGTCGTTCGCCGCGCCCGGGTCTGTGGAGCTCGGTGTAGGGTCGGAAGCTCCAGGTTCTTACAGTTTTCATATGCTTTGCCCTCCGAATTATATTGTATGACAATATTATAGCATATCCGGCGGAGTTTGTCAAGTATCCCGGGGAAAATTTATCAGGTTGTATTACAATTTTTCGGATTGTCAGCGTTTATAAGCGATTTCCTCGACAGGACGGTAGGGATGCGTCATATTCTGAACGAACTTGATGGTTTTCGGCGTTCTGAAGTTGTGCCAGAGCACGACCTCGCCCGACGGCGGGCAGACGTAATCTCCGAGCCCGCAGGATATATCAACCGGGCACTTGACGCGCGAAGCCGCCGCCGCGGTGTCGAAATAGCGCAGGCCCTCGTCGAACTCGGGTCTCCAGCCGCGAAGCCTTCCGACCGTGATTCCGCCAAGGTCGCAGAGCCACGGGATGGATATCTGAAGCTCTGTCGCGTCGTCGATGTGCGCCGCGACGTTGACCGACTGCATCGCGCCCATCGAGCCGCCGTTTATCACGAAGCCCTTTCCGTCATACTCGGGCAGAGTGCGCATCCACCTGACCGCCTGAATGTCGCGCAGGATCAGATTCAGGAAGAAGCAGGTCTCCGGACGCTTGTTCTCCTCGCGATTGAAGGCGAATCCGGCGTGAGTCCTTGCGTACTCGTCGTAGTAAGCCTGCTCGCGGAGATTTTCGTGCCCGTGTATCGAGACGTCAAAGCACATAGCCCCGGGAACGCAGTAGATATTTCCGCCCGTGAAACCGTAGCCATGGAAATACATCCGCGCGGTAAGGCTCTTCGGAGCGGTGTTTTTCGGCATCGTGAGTATTCCCGAGACCGGGACGTCTCCGACCGACTTAAGTCTGATATCGTAGGCGACGTAATCCGGGCTGCCGGAGTCAACCTCCTTTTTCATCAGCAGCTCGGGCGTTACCTCGTCGAGCTTTTCAAGCTGCTTTGCCCAGAACTCGTCATAGTCCTCAGGGTCGGCGACTCCCTGCTGTATCCTGTCGATCTCAGCGCCCGCTCCGCCCTCGAACTTGTCGATTCCCTCAAGAGGCTTTCCGTCAAGCGCGCAGGCGGTGACGATGACGTGCACAAATCCCGGCTTTGAGACCGAGGTCTTCACCGTGAGCTTTCCGGTCTCGCCCGGAACAAAGC
>CAKSOR010000473.1 GCA_934477985.1 uncultured Eubacteriales bacterium | reverse complement strand
AAGGATGGGTTCATATCTCTGCCCAAGGGATGCTACATTCAGCTCGAAAAGAAAGCGTCGAAATATATTCTCGATAATATCCGCGCGTCATTCGGCGTCCGGGCTGGTCTGGTTTCGCGCATAGCCACCTTTACAGAGGATTCAGGCAAGCCGCTGTCGCTCGCGGATTTTCTGGATTACTATCACCTCGACGTCCGCGCGATTTACGTGAAAGACAGCTTTTCGCGTCTCTCGGTGCAGGCGGGCGTGAGGGATGATTTCAATGAGCCGCTCGAGGGAACGCTGGCAAAGGCTTTTGCGAAGCTCGCCGTGATAGATTCCCGCCGCTGGATCGCGTTTCTGCTCGACATTCTGCCGCGGCTCGGCGGCGTGGATACCGACAGGCTTTCCGGCGCGGAAAAGCGGATGCTGCAAATGTTCTATGTGACCGTGTGGAATGAGACTGCGGAAGATTGGAACGACAAAAGGGTGCGTGATAACCTCCGCGGACTATCCGGCAGCCCGGTCATGCTCGGAGAGCTCACAGAGCTTCTGCGATACCGCTACGACCGCATTGATTTCATCGACGAGCCCGTGAATCCTGGCTTTGAGTGCCCGCTTGACCTGCACTGCACCTACACGCGCGATCAGATTCTTGTCGCGATGGATTTCATGAAGCCGAACACGGTACGCGAAGGCGTGAAATATCTGCCTGAAAAGAAAGCTGACATTCTGTTTGTGACGCTGAACAAATCGGACAAGGACTATTCGCCGACGACGATGTACAACGATTATTCGATAAACGAAAATCTGTTTCATTGGCAGAGCCAGAGCACGACTTCAGCCGATTCCGTGACGGGAAGGCGATATATTCATCACAGGGAGAACGGCGGACGTATTCTCCTGTTTGTGCGCGAATTCAAGTCTGACCGCAATTTCGGCGGCGCCGGGGCGTACACGTTTCTCGGCACGGCGGATTATGTGAAGCATGACGGTTCGCGTCCGATGAATATCACCTGGAAGCTCGATCGCCCGATTCCGGCGAAGTTTCTTAAGAAGACGAATAAGCTGGTGGTCGGATAATAGCGCCGGAAAAACGTCGCGCTTCCCTTATCCGACACAAGTCCGCCGGAAATGTCGGGACAGCCTCAGCCGTATATGCTATAATATTCTCGTCAGGAGGGAAGGACATGGATTGGATAACCGGAATACAGCGCGCGATAAATTACATAGAGGACAATCTGACAAGCGAGATCGACTATGCCGAGGCGGCGCGGATCAGCTTTTCGTCCGAGTATCATTTCGCGCGGATCTTCAGTCTGCTCTGCGGTCACACGCTTGGCGAGTATATCCGTCTGCGCAGGCTGACTCTCGCGGGCGCTGAACTCGCCGGCGGGCAGATAAAGGTCATCGACGCCGCGCTCAAATACGGCTACGACAGCCCTGACAGCTTCGCGAAGGCGTTCCGCGCGTTCCACGGAATCAACCCGTCCGAGGCGCGCTCGCGCACGAAGCCGCTGAAGTCCTTTTCCCGCCTGACAATCAGAATTTCATTGGAGGGCGGAAATATCATGGATTACCGCATTGTAGCAAGACCCGAGACCATCCTGACCGGTCTCAGGCGCAGATTCACCGGGATTCCCGGTGAGAGGGCAGAGCAGGAGGAAAATTTTTACGTTTCCACTCGACCGTATCAGTGGATGCTCGAGGGACTCTCGGGCGACGTCGAGACAATGTACGACGTCATAGACAACATCGGCGACGACGGCTACGATTTCTGGATCGCGTCCGAGCTCGATGAGCGATCGCGCGCGAGTCTTGCCGCCGAGTGCCTTCCCGGAACGGCTTTTTCGGGGATATTCTCGGACATCCGCGTTCCGGCGGCGACTTACGCGGTCTTTGAGACCGAGCACTGCCGTTACCCGACGCTGACCTTCCTCGGACTCCGCCGGAGAATCGCGTCGGAATGGCTGCCGACATCCGGCTATCAGCTCGCTGAGTCGCCTGAGCTCGTCGTGACCCACTGGTATCGCGGAGAGCGGCGTGATGAGCGCTGCCGCGAGCTCTGGATACCGGTCGTGAAGAGTTGATATCGACACGAAAAGCTCCCTTTTATGGGAGCTTTTCGTGTCCGTCGGGAGCTTGTTGTTCAGATAAGAGAGCTTTTCACACCTCCGGCGCGCCGTCGACTTCCCAGCCGTACAGCAGCGGGTGAGTCAGCGTGTGACGCTTTACTTTTGTCGACTTTTTGCGGCACTCATCAGCTCGCTCGAGATGCGCGCTTACGACATTCTTGTTTTTGCCGCCTGAGGTTTCACGCTCAGCCGCGCGCTTGTGGAGCTCGGCGAGGCGCAGAAGCTGCTCGGAGTCCATGTCGTCGTCCGGGTAAAAGAGCTCGAACGCTCTCGCCGCTGTCTCAAGGCACCTCTGCTTATATCTGGCGTTTCCGCCCTCGTCGTCGTCGAGCCGCACCGCGAAGGCGAATATCTCCTCGAGAAACCAGTGTGTGCAGAAGCTGACGTCGCGCACAAGGTCGTCGCCGCTGTCGATCATCGCCTCGATTATCTCGCGCAAATTGAAGAGTGAAAACGATTTCGAAGCCCACTCCCACGCGGTCTCCATGTCTCCGCGCTCGGCGTAGCAGCGTGCGAGCTCGGAGATCGCCTGACCCTTGTAGTATGAATTGCAGGCTTTTCCCCTTGCGTCGCTTTCGTAGACCTCGGTCGCGATCTCGACGAACTCGTTGAAATACTTCTTCCG
>CAKSOR010000472.1 GCA_934477985.1 uncultured Eubacteriales bacterium | reverse complement strand
CTTGTATACTGGTCAAGTCCGCCGATGATGTTGAGCATGGTGGTCTTTCCGCAGCCCGACTGACCGAGTATCGAGACGAACTCGTTCGAGCGGAATTGCAGGTCGATGCCCTTGAGGGCGCGCACCGTATTCTCACCGGCAAGGTAGTCCTTTACGATATTTTTTAGTTCCAGCATTTTACCATTTCCTATCAATTCTGATGCAGATATTATATCACAAAGCACAGGAAAAGTGGTTAAGCGCTATTTATTTTTTTTTGAATTTACGGTGGTTATTTTGCTAACTGTTTTGGCAATGAAGAAAAGTCCGCCATGGAGGCGGACTTTTCAGTCATGTGTTGTTCTCAAGGAAGCCCGTAAGCGTGGTCGGCTTTGTGATTTCCCTTGTGAAGTGGGTTATTGCCTTGCCGTGATTGATTTCGATGTAGCCGTTCTTTGTGACGTTCATGTCAGAGAGTCTGACGAGCAGCGTGCCGATGTGATTGCCTTCTTTGAACCAGCGTTCGGAGAATCGCACTCCGTTCTCGGTAAGAGGCGAGGCGCTTTCGATATTCTTGTAGCAGCCGTTCTTAACGAAGGAATATTTGTCAGCCGTGCCATCCTTGCGGACGACCTGGAGGACGGTTATCCGGTCGTCGACCGTGAAGAGCGAGAGCTCGGGCGATTCGTCGAGGACGATCTTTGAGTCGGGCGTCACATCCGCGCCACGCGAGACGATTCTCGTGACCTCAGAGCCGTTTTCTGTCTGCTCGAGAGTGAGGACCAGATCGGCGTCTGCGATCGAGACGTTCAGAGCCTGCGGGTCAGAGCCGGGGATCACGCTTACAACGGCTTTGTATCCGCCGATGTCGAGGGCGGCGTTGTCAGGAATCATGGTTTGAATATCAAGACCGAAAATTTCGCTGAACTTCATATTCTTATCCGGAACGAGCGAGTATTTGTCATTATCGATCTTCACATAGCCGAGCTCGCCGCGCGCGGCGTCCGCGTCGGGGATCATCTCCGGAAGGTCGCTCAGATCGGCGTACCGCGCGGCGACCTTGCGGTAAGCGAGCTTACCTTTGTATTCGTAGAGCTGAATGACAATATCGTTGTCGCCGCGGACATTTGAAACGCAGTCAACAAATTTTCCGTCCGGGGTATAGATATAATTGTAGACAGCTTTTCCATACGGAGTGTATGAGAATATCACTGATTTGTCGGCTTTGAATATGTTGAAGCTGCCGTCGACATCAATCGGAGCGCCGTAGTTGCACGATATTCTGTTCGCGTATATCACGTTGACGGTGACTTTTCCGTTCTGGTCGCTGTTGACCAGCAGAACGGCGCAGCCGATGTCCGCCGCGAACCTGACGTTCGGCTCGGAATGGTCTGACGCGTATTTTTTCAGCTCTTCAAAAGTCATCACGCGTTTGTCGGTATAGCCGTATCCGGTCATCAGCCGGTCAATCAGCATTTCGTCGAGTGAAGCGTAATTTCCGAGTTCTGCCTTGTGCTTTTCAAATTCGGCGTCGAGATCGTATTTTTCGGATATGCTGACCGTTTTTTCCGGTTCGCGATCCACATTGCCGGATTTGTCGAGCGTGACGTATCCTGTCTGGCAGTAGATGTTCCACGGCGAGTTCATATTCCGGAGTATGTTCAGTATGTTGTCTTCGGCTTCAAATCTGTAGCCGATCCTGTCGCCGTCCTTAAACCAGCGGAAGGTGTACCTGAAGGCGTCATATATCGTGTCATGCTCCTCGCCGCAGGACGAATTCCGGAACAGATATCTGTCGCATTTTTTGTCCTGAACAATCTGCAAAGCTGTCATGTCGCCCGCCGCGAAGAGCGTTATCCCGGGCGAGCTCTCGAACACGACGGTGTCATCAAGCTCACACGCCGCGCCGCGCGCTTCGATTTTTGTCAGGTAGGTGCCGGAGGCGCGCTTCTCGACTGTCAGCACGGCGTTGTCGACGTCGGTTATCGTCGCGACGAGCGTCCTTGACGAGTCGGATTGCGTGAGCTTCGCGACCTCGGCTTTGAAGTCCTCGAAGGTCAGCGAGATCGCCACAGGAGCGTTCGAGGAGGTCAGACGGCTGACGTTGCGCGCGATTACCTCGTCGAGCGAGTTGTATTTCGCGACGTAGTCCCAGCAGGATCTGAAGCCCGCGTCGAGATCGCCGTAATCCGAGATCGTGAAAGTCTCTTCAGGCGTCAGCACGAGTCCGCCGTCCACAATATCCGCCTTTCCGAATTCACGCCAGAAATCATCGCGCGATGTGATTTTGTCGAGGATCAGATAGTATCCGGCGTCCGCGAGGTCAATCAGATTGTAGCGCATTGACTGGCGGACATAGCGCAGTTCGCCTTTCTGCTCATAGAACGTCAGGTAATCGTCGAGCTTCGGGTCGTATTCGGCTGAGTTGCGGATTATCGTGTCGTCGCTGATGAGATAGGTGTCGCCGAAGATGTAGTTCAGCGTCTGAACGACCTGTATACCGCTCGCCTCGTAGACATTGAGCCTCTTATCGCGTCTGATTTCAAGCGGTGTCTCGAAGGTCAGCGTCTGGTTCTTTGCTTTTACAGAGACGAGGGAGGGAGCGCCGTCTTTGAAACTGATGTTCAGAGTCGGATTTCCGCGGTCGGTGAGATTAACGGTGATCTGATCGTTCCGCTTTGTCGTCGACTTAGCTTCCTCGAGGTAGTCTGTCAGCTTGTTGAAGCTCATCGAGAGCTCGGTCGTGCCCGCGCCGATGAGGTCGACGCCCTTGA
>CAKSOR010000471.1 GCA_934477985.1 uncultured Eubacteriales bacterium | reverse complement strand
GAAGCATGATCCGAACGCAGGACGGCGGGATGTCCTCCTGCTGTGTGATCGGACACACAGCAGAATCATAGATCACGATGAACAGAAGAAAGAAAAACGAGGAGAGAGCGAATGAACAACATGCTGATCCGGAAGATCAGAACCCTGGCACACAGGGAATGCTGCAATTACATCGACGGGAAATGTATCGAAACTGAAGAGTGCACTGTCATCAATCCCCGGTATCCGTCGATTCATGATGGAGCTGTTGACTGTGATTACTATCTTGAATGCGTTCTGCCCATCGATCCGGAATTGAATCAGATCATCTGGGCGGAGTTGCTTCGGGAAGAAGATGTGATCCGGCCAAATGAGAGAACCTGCGCCTGGTGCGGAGGAGCATTCGTCCCCAACAGCGGCCGACAGCAATACTGTCTGAACTGCAAACCTCTTCACGAGCGACTCCGAAACCGGGACAAACAGCGCAGCTACTATCAGCGAAAGCGGATAAAAAGCACGTGATTGTTACCGGTTAGCGCTTCGGAAACCCTTGCATAGCAGGGCTTTCCGTGGCCGGTTCAGACGGGGGATGAAGAATGAATCGTCTTCATCAAAAATCGGGTTCTAACCGGTAACAAAACGGCAGGAGCAGTTAAACAGAAGAAAGTTTACAGCTTTTTATCACTTTAAAGCGTGAAAGGGTATTGACGATATGAGTATGAGATTCTATACTAATGAACAGGTACATCAGATCGTGGATGAGCTGCTTCTGAAACTGGATGAAGCCGACATTCATGATCCAGAGCCTGAGCACCTTAACAATGAAATACCACAACAATCTTCGCCTGAGAACAAAGTCACGCTTACTGTCACGGAGGCTGCGCAGCTGATCGGTATCTGCAAGCCCAAGATGTATGAGATCGTTCGCGCCGGCAAGGTGCGATTCGTCAAAGTGGGAAAGAAGATTCTGATCTCGCGGCAGTCTCTGCTGGACTGGTTGAAGAAAGGAGAAATCTATGGCGCTGAAGCGTGCTAATGGCGAAGGAAATCTGAGAAAAAGAAGCAACGGTACCTGGGAAGCAAGGATCACGGTTGGCGTCGATCCCGCGACAGGAAAACTGATCAGCAAGAGCGTTTACGCCAGAACCCAGAAAGAAGTACGGGCGAAGGTAAAAGCTCTGCAAGCAAAATTGGAAGGCCATGACAACCCGACGGCAGCGCTCACCCAGAGCGCTGCCGTCGAGCCCGAACCGGAAACCGAAAAGGAGATGACGGTCGGCGAATGGCTGGACATTTGGCTGGCGGATTACCTAGCTGATGTAAAACCGGGAACAGTGGAAGCCTACGCATCCACGTGCCGGATTTATCTGAAGCCGACATTCGGGAACATTCCACTCAACAGCCTGAAAGCGCCCGTGATTCAAAAGCTGTACAATCAGCTTAAGGAGAAGGGCTTAAGCCCGAAATACATCAAGAACATTCACGGTGTTCTTCATCGGGCATTGGACATGGCTGTGCGGCTGGAATACATGCTGCGGAATCCTACCTGCGCCTGCGTGATCCCCAGAGTGGTGGAGAAGAAGGTGGAGCCGCTGGACGCGCCAGAACAGAAGAAGCTTTTCGACGTGCTTCGCGGAGAAGAATTTGAGGCGCTGTTCTTGACGGACATCTTCACGGGAATGCGATCCGGCGAACTGATCGGGCTGACCTGGGATTGCGTGGACTTTGAGCACGGTGTGATCCATGTGGAAAAGCAGCTCTGCCAGGTTCGGAAGAAAGGCTGCCGCTTCTACTTCGGGACGCTGAAAAACGGAAAGACCCGGATCATCGAGCCTGCGCCTTTCGTGATGGAAGTGCTGAAAAAGCATCGTGCCGATCAGCAAGCCCAGAAGAAAAGAGCCCGCGATCTCTGGAATGAAGGCGAATTCCCCAACCTGGTTTTCACCCACGCAGATGGAAGCCATCTGAACCAGTGGTTCGTGTGCCGGACATTCCAGAGTTATCTAGCAAAGGCCGGGCTGCCGCGCCACCGGATGCACGACCTGCGTTACACCTTTGCCGTGAACAGCATCATGGCGGGGGATGACATCAAAACCCTGCAGGAAAACATGGGGCATTACTCCGCGGCGTTCACCCTGGATCGCTACGGACATGTGACGCCGACCATGCGTCGCGAAAGCGCCAACAGGATGCAGGCCTTCATCAGCAATCTGACCACGGAATCGGGATAATTGGGTATCGTTTGGGTGAGGTTTGGGTATTTGGGTATGGGAAAAAAGAAAGAACCCTTGCATTCATTGTCATGAGGAACTAATCATCCAACCTCAACACAACAAGTCGGCAACCGTAGTGCTTAACCTATTTCACACTAAACGACTACACTTGAAGGAGGAAATGATGATGAAGTCCCTATATGAAGATCTTGGCGGCACCTACACCCTTGGTGATGATGGCATGCTGTATCCAGATTTAGCAATCGGTGACAAAGACTCGCGCCCCATTGGAAAATGGGGCAGGATGCACATGAAATACCTAGAGGCAGAACATCCTGGGCTGTATGAGCGGCTCATCCTGAAAGGAACACTTAACAGGCATCTGGCTGATGCGAATGAAAGAACGATAAGGATGCTGGAAAGGCTGATTGTGCAAATGGCGGCCCAGGAAGGCATCACGGAGAGCTTGAAGAAAGCACAGTCACTTGAATGGGTCAGCAGAATGAATAGCATCCGCAGCAGAGCAGAAGAGATCATCCTTCATGAGGTCATACTAACTCTA
>CAKSOR010000470.1 GCA_934477985.1 uncultured Eubacteriales bacterium | reverse complement strand
GTTCGAACCAACGACGTCGGAGTTGCATGCGGTCAGGAAAAGAGCAATTGCAAACAATGTGTAAAATATTCTTTTCATAACAGTACCCCCCATAAACAAAGCCTTGTCCAGGCGGGCAAGGCTTTGAGTTGTTAATGACCAAGAATTTCCTGCTTCATAGGCGAGGAACGCGCGGCGAGATTCGGTGCACGGCGTTCGAGCGCCGCGAGCGAAATTTCGATGTCCTCGCGAGCCTCAGCCGCGCTTCCGGCGCCGACCGTGATCATGTCGCAGTCGCGCAGAACCGCCCAGTTGAAGTTCAGACCGACAAACGGCGTCGTCCGACCCGCTGCCATCGGCTTGATCGTCATGACCGGATGCTTCGCGTTGCGGATTATCCGCGCGACCGACTCGACCTCGATCTGCATCAGGAAGCCCATGCAGTTGAAAATCTGAATATATGTTTCAACGTCGTAATTATTCGCGTCCGAATAGGTCACGAGCTCCGGCATGTGCGCCGAAAGTCCGGGCAGCATCCCCTCGTCGCGGATCATCGCGAGATAATCGGGCAGGCGCGGGATGGCTTTCAGGTTCTTGTTGACCAGCTGCTCAGCCGACGCGTGATGAATAAGACAGAATGTCGAACCGATTTCGCGGCTGTGTCTGATTGTCGCGGCGGCTTCGGCGCGCCCCTCGCGGGTGTCGTCGACGTTCATGCCGGGGGTGTCGATGATGATGATCTTGTGCCCCGATTTCTGTTCAGCGTACCTGATCGCGTCGAGGCAGATCGGGGTCGTGCTGACCGGCGCCATAATCGCGTCAATTCCGTGCTCGAGGTAAGCCTCGAAGACCGGATAGAAATCCTCGGGCTTTTGATATTTGTCGCGGATGGATTTGTCGGCGGCGGCTCCGGTGTGACTCCAACCGAGCAGCCAGTTTGTGCCGATCAGGAGGCGCGGGAGCGACACTCCGGCAACTTCTGTGCGGGGAAATTGTTTCACTTTGAACACCTCTCTTTAATAAATTGTAAAATTTTAGTGAAGTTCGACGACCGCATAGCCATACGGTTGAAGCGCCGCGGTGAGCTTGCCCTCAGTTCCTGCGAGCGAAACCGACGCGCCGCTCATCATCCAGGGCTCGAGGTCGCACGCACCGACTTCAGCCGACGCGCGGACCGGCTCATTGCCAAGATTTACCATTACCGCAAGGCGATTGTCGCCCTCACCGCGGACGAAGGTCAGAACCTTCTCGGAATCGGTCGCTACGAACTCGAGTTTCGACGAATTTCCGACCTCAGGCAGTCCGTGGCGGAGCTTGTAGAGCTTTTCGAGCAGTGCCATGCGGCGTTTGCCTTCCAGAGACTGGAAATTCTGCCAATCAATGGTGAGATTTGCGCCGTGGAAACGGTTGCCCCAGATCGAATGGCGGTTCGTGTCGGCGATTTCGGTGCCGCAGTAGATGAACGGCACATTCGGGAGCAGCATGTTTACGACGAACATCGCGTCCATCGCCTCTGAGCCGACGCGCTTTTCGAGCCGGTTTTCGTAGTCGTCGTTGACCGTGTCGTGATTTTCGATGCAGAAAATCGACTGGAAGCTGCCCTGAAGGTGATCTTTGCTGAATCCCATCACGACGTTGCGGACGTATTCAGCCGATTTGCCTTCCTCAACGACCGCACAAAGCGCGCGCCGGAGATCCCAGCTGTAATTCAGATCGAAAACGTCGATGTACGACGGCGTTGTGCCTTCGCAAAGCATCATCAGTCCGGGATTTATCGCGTCGATTCGCTCGCGCGCCTCAGCCCAGAAGTCGAGCGGCACGCAGCCGCCGACGTCGCAGCGGTAGCCGTCGACGCCGAAGTCGCGCACGAACAGCTCCATGTTGCCGATCAGGTACTCGCGGAGCCCCTTCGACGCGAAGTTGAGCTTCGGGAACCGCCACTGGCCGATGTCGATCTTGCCGTCCTCGCCGCGGACGACGAAATCGGGGTGCTCGGCGAGGAAAACGGCGTTCGGACCGCAGTGGAAGTAGACGAGGTCGAGAATGACCTTCAGCCCGAGCTCGTGCGCCGCGTCGATGTAGTGCCTGAGATCGTCGTTCGTGCCGTATTCGGGGTCGACGTTGTAGTAATCGCTGATGCGGTAAGGGTTCGCGGGGTTGTTGAGCTTCGACTTTATCGTGCGGTCAGACCAGCCGGAAACGTCGGTGTCGCCGTCCTGAACGAAACAGGGGCAGAGGTAGACGATGTCAGCGATTTCGCGGATGTGCGGGAGGAGCTTTTCCGCCTCGCGGAGCGTCCCCTCGTTCGTGAACGCGCGGAGGTTGATCTGGTAAATCACGCCGCGCTCGAGATAATTCTGGATTTTGCGCATTTTATTTCTCCTTGTGAATCAAATTTACTATCTATTTTTATCGTTTTACACTTTTCTACCATAATTATATCACAAAGATGCGCGAATGTCAACAAATATATTGCGATTTTCTTCAGAAATATTTAAATTTTCGCGAGTTTCGCGAGAAAGTCGAGTGAAATCGCCTGACGCGCGCGCAAAAATCTCACAGCGCACTCATCGAACCGCGAATGCTCGATGACGCGGAAGGTCATCGCGACCGAGTCGATGAACGCGGTTTCAGAATCGCCTTCGACCGTCGCTAAATGCGCCGCCGCCAGAATTTTCGTGAGCGCGACAGCCATGCAGAGCGCCATTGCCTCCGCGGCGAGGTGATTTTCGCGCGACTTGAAGGAATTCGGGAATGATTTGTAGAATAAATGATTAACAAACAGCTTCTC
>CAKSOR010000469.1 GCA_934477985.1 uncultured Eubacteriales bacterium | reverse complement strand
GCGCAAAGAAAAGCGCGGACACTCCGTGCCCGCGCCAACCGCTTCATAGTGACCTTTACTTACCTGACCTGCCCGTCGCCGGTGACAAGATACTTCCCGGTAGTCAGCGCCTCAAGCCCCATCGGACCGCGCGCGTGCAGCTTCTGGGTCGAGATCCCAAGCTCCGCGCCGAACCCGAACTCGCCTCCGTCGGTGAACCGCGTCGAGGCGTTCACATAGACCGCCGCCGCGTCAATTTCGCGCCTGAACCGCTCGGCGTGAGCCATATCTCGCGTCATTATGCACTCGCTGTGCTTCGTGTTGTGAGCGTTGATGTGCGCAATCGCCTCGTCAATCCCCGAAACCACCTTAACCGCTAAAACGTAATCGTCATACTCGGTGTCCCAGTCCTCGTCAGAAGCCGGAACACAGTCGATGATCGCCCGAGTCTTCTCACAACCGCGTATCTCAAGCTCATGCGTAAGAGCCCCCTTGAACATCGGCAGAAACTCCGAAGCCACCGCCTCGTCGACCAGCAGAGTCTCAATCGCGTTGCAGACCGCCGGACGCGACAGCTTAGCGTTCAGAGCCACCTTAACCGCCATCTCAAGATCAGCGCTAGAATCGACATACAGATGACAGTTCCCCGCCCCGGTCTCAATCACCGGGACAGTCGCGTTCTCGACCACATTGCGTATAAGCCCTTTTCCGCCGCGCGGAACCAGCAGGTCAATATACCCCCGCATCCGCATAAGCGCGTTCGAGCTCTCGCGCGTCGTGTCCTCAATAAGCTGCACAACCTCCGGATCAAGCCCGACCTCGCGGAGCGCCTCACGCATCACCGAAACGAGCGCACGGTTCGAGTTGATCGCCTCTTTTCCGCCGCGCAGAACACAGGCGTTTCCGGTCTTCAGACAGAGCGCAGCCGCGTCGACCGTCACATTCGGACGCGCCTCGTAGATTATGGCTACAACCCCGAGCGGCACTCTGATATGCTCTATGACCAGCCCGTTCGGTCTCACCACCCGCGTTCCCGAGCCGATCGGATCGGCAAGCAGCGCAATATCGCGAAGACTCGAAGAAATGCCGTCTATTCTCCTGATATCGAGCTTAAGACGGTCAAGCATCGGTCCCGGCACGCCGTTCTCAGCCGCCGCGGCGAGATCAGCCTCGTTCGTCAAGATGATCTCCTCCGCGCGCTCTGATAACAGCTCAGCCGTTCTGATGAGCGCCGCGTTCTTCAAAGCGCCGGAAGCGTTCGAGAACGCCGGCGCGGCAGCCTTCGCCCTCTCGCAGAGCGATCTTACATATTCGAAAGTTCCCATAAAAACTCCTCTCATTCGACCGCGCTGGCAGCCCGTCAGACATGTCCGATGACCCCGCCGTAATATTACGGAAGGACATCCGGCATCTCATTCAGTCGCCGCGAGTCTCTCAAGTATCGTGAATAACAGCAGAGGCAGCCCCTGCGAGCTCTCGGTGAACTCAGTCATGATGTGATTGACCGAGCCCTCTTTTGTGTTTATATAGCATTTCATCGCGGGCATCGGCTCGGCGAAAAAATCCTCGAACTGCTTGTAGCGCAGATTCTTCAGCTCGCCCTCGTAGCTTCCCGGGCCAAACGGCATGAACCCGACCGGTGAATGCTCCCTGACACCGCCCAGAACGCCCTCGCGGTAGTGCAGATTGTCGACATAATGACTTCCGACGCCGGTGATCCATGACATCCCGAACGGATTGACACCGAGCATGTAATCCGCGCAGTTCTGAGCGCAGATATCATATTCATTCCCCGGGTACAGAAGCTCCGCGATTCCGAGCTGTATCGCAGCCTTTGCGACCTGAGTGTTGTAGTAGATATACGGCTCGCCGCCCGACAACCCGTAAGCGTTCAGCCGCGACTCGGTGGAAAGGATAGTAGCCCGGTTCTTGATCAGCTGCCCGACCCGCTTGAACATCTTCGACGAACCGATATCCATCCCTCCGAACCTTGCCGCGAGATACGCGAACGAGATAAAGCTCCCGCCGAAATACTCCTTCTGATTCCCGCCGTCGCCGAAAAGCGACTCCGCGACCTCCGAGTAATGACGGTCACCGGTCGCGGCAAACAGCATCATCGCCGCGCCGCACCGAATATCTGTGTTCCCGGCTGAAACATTCGAACCGTATCCGTTCGTGTAGCCAAGCGTCGGATAAGCTCCGAAATCCGGGTTTTCCTCGAGCCAGACCTCAGCTCTCTTCGCGGCGTCAAGACACTTCGCGGCAAACTCCGGGTCGTACTCGTCAAATATCATCGAAGCCCATGCCGCCGTGACCGCGAGCGCGCCAGCCGCCTCGAACCCTACAGGATAGACATAGTAATAGTCCCTGTCCTGTGCTGCGGTCACGTTGAACGCCGGGTGATGGTACGGAAACACCATCGAATAAACCGCCCCATCCTCGCGCTGCATCCTGAGTATCCACTCAAGCTCATACCGCGCCTCGTCAAGGATATCCGGAACACCGTTCCCCGACTCGCGTATCCCGGTGTCGTCGCCGAAAAGCTCAGGAAAGATCACATATGACGCGAACATCTTGACGATGCCGCCCGCGCCGGAGGTCACCCATTTGCTGTAATCCCCGGCATCGTGCCAGCCTCCGACCGCGTCAAATACCAGCTCCGACTCAGCGACAACCGGTTTCTTGTTGAAATCGTCGAACCCGACATACATCGGACTCCTGTATGTGTGGCAGGAGGCGTGAGCAAACTCTCCGACGCTCTCGACGGTCAGCTCCTCGCCGCAGCGCAGATA
>CAKSOR010000468.1 GCA_934477985.1 uncultured Eubacteriales bacterium | reverse complement strand
GTTTATAGGGGTCGTCAAGCTTATAGTCGGTTATCATTTGCTTGTTGAAATAGGTGACGATTGGTCCGCCTTTTGTGTAGATATTTATGTCACCGAGCGCCGCATACTGGAAACCGAAGAGATTCATTTCTTTGACTGCGTTTTGATTCCACCATGAATGAGTGAGGTCGAGCGTTGGAACTGTATTGAGGTCGATGAGCATTCCATCCGTTCCAAGGATCTGAGGAAGTCCGCAGGACATTACCATTCCGAACGCGAACTCATCATCGCCAGCGGCTACGGCGTTGATGAACTCTGTCGGCTTCTGGCGCTCCTTCATAGGGAAAGCCTCAAGTTTCACCTCGAGTTCCTCTTCAATCTGGCGGGTGCGTTTTACAAGGGCATCATTGAGTACGTCACCGTTTTCCTCGTACTCAGCTACGTGGTTATAGTTCGCAAGCTGCCACGGAGTATCCCATTGGCAGGTGGCAATGCGCACTGTCTCGCCGTTGAAGCTCACATCGGGGGCGGTGTATTCGCTCGTATCTGACGGCGTTGTAACATTATCGGATATATCAGATAATGGCAAGGTATCCTGAGCTGTTTCAGCACCGCAAGAGACAGTTGACAGGATCAGAACGACAAGCAGCAATTTTGCCGTTGCTTTCTTCGAAATCATACTTATTACCATCCTTTTTCAGCAAATTTTTGTCTAAAGCGCTTTGTATAATTATTATATCGTATAAAGCGATATTATGCAATATTATATCGGACAGGCTGATATAAAAATCGGATACACTATTGCAATCTGATGAAATATGTGCTATAATATAGAAAAAAGGGAGGGGAAACTATGTTGAACTCACCTTATGATCGTTTTACTATCGACTATATAAGCAGTATTCCCGGCTCAAAAAAGCCCAACCATGCCATACCGCATTTTCACAATACAAACGAGATAGTGCTTGCGGTCTCCGGACGGTCGATCTCAATATGCGACGGAAAGGTGCTGCACCTTAACGCGCCCTATATAATCCACTATCCGATCGGAATAGTGCACGAGCAGATGAACGAGTCTGCCGTACCTTATCTGCGCTACTGCTTTTCGATCGACCCGTCATATTTTGATGGTGAGACCAGCTATGGCATAGCAGGACTGCCATGCGGCTTCTTTGGTTTCGAGCTGACTGGGAGTGAGTTTAAAAGGCTCAATGAATATGCAAAACTCATGCTCCGATTCTGTTATAATAAACAGAAACAGACAAATGCCGATGCACGCGGGGAACGTGACATGCCTCTTCCCACCGACGACATCCCCGAGCCGCGCCGCGAAGCCCTCTCGAAATCGCGGCTCAGACACCTGCTGACGCTCTTCTTGGACGAGCTCGCGCCGATCGCCGAGCGCCGGAAAACTCCCGAGATTCCGAAGCGGCTTGAATATATCCGCGACGTCTGCAAGCTCATCGGCGAGGAGTACGGCTCAAAGCTGACGCTCGATATGCTGTCCGAGCGCTTCTACACAAGTCGTACCAAGCTGACCCGCGATTTCCGCCGGATGATGAACATGTCGTTCTGCGACTACCTGACGATGGTGCGGATAAGCCGGTCGAAGCAGCTGCTCGAGGAGACCTCAGAGTCGGTCGCCGAGATCGCCTACAGGTGCGGATTCTCGTCGGCAAGCCACTTTATTGAGACCTTCAGGCGGTTCAACAATTGCACGCCAAGCGAGTTCAGAATATCATAGCAATAGCGAAATTGTTTCGTAAAAACCCCCCTTGACAAACCGCTCGCTGTATGCTATAATGGAGTCACAAAAATAAACCCGAGAGGTGAACAAAATGAAAGTAACTATTAACCCAGAAAAGCGGATCGGCGCTATAAAGCCGATGAACGCTGTCAACAACGGTCCGCTCTGCGCTCATAAGGCTGATCAGGATCAGAACAACTTCGCCGAGTACAAGGCGGCGCGCATCCCGTTTGCACGCACACATGACGCCTCGATATACTACAGCTACGGCGGCGAGCACACGGTCGATGTCATGAACATCTTCCCGGACTTCGACGCGGACGTCGACGATCCGGCTTCCTACGACTTCGCGCTGACTGACTTCTATCTCAAGGGAATTCAGGACGCCGGAACCGAGACTTTCTACCGACTCGGAAACAAGATCGAGCACTGGGTCAAAAAGTACGGTATCCTCCCGCCCAAGGACTTCAGGAAGTGGGCTCAGATCTGCGAGCACATTATCGCGCATTACACCGAGGGCTGGGCTGACGGCTTCAACTATAAGATCACCTACTGGGAAATCTGGAACGAGCCGGACGGCTACGGCTTCTGCTGGCTCGGCACTCCGGAGCAGTTCTATGAACTCTTCGCCATCACCGCAAAGCACCTCAAGGCTCGCTTCCCGAACCTGAAGATCGGCGGACCGGCGGTCTGCGGCTACAACCCGGACTGGCTCAGACCCTTCTTCACCTACCTGCGCGAAAACGATGTCCCGCTTGACTTCTATTCGTGGCATATCTATTCGACATCCGTACAGTCTGTCGCGGACAACACCAGACGCCACCGCGCGCTCCTCGACGAGTACGGCTACACAAAGACCGAGTCGATACTCAACGAGTGGAACTATGTCCGGAGCTTCTCGGGCGAGCAATGGCTCTATTCGCTCGAGCAGGAGAAGAAGATCAAGGGCGCGGCGTTCATGTCGGCTGTTATGGCGGCGGCTCAGGACTGCCCGGTCGATTTGCTGATGTATTACGACGCCAGAATGAACTCCGGAATGAACGGAA
>CAKSOR010000467.1 GCA_934477985.1 uncultured Eubacteriales bacterium | reverse complement strand
AGCGATGAGGATCTCAACACCTTCTTCGGTCTCCAGCTCGCCGACCCGACTGGAAAGACCCACTCCGGACTTGCCGATCTCGAGGAAAAATACAAGAATCCCTGGTTCCTGCACCACGCGATCAAGGCGCATTACCCATACGACACCTGGTTCAGAATCAACGAGATCTACCGCTACTTCGGCAAGACCGATTCGCTCGAGGAGTGCTGCGAGCTCGGTCAGATCATCCAGGGCGCGTGCTACAAGGTCATGTTCGAGCAGGCGAGAATCAAGTGGGACCGCACCTCGATGGCGATCAACTGGGACTTCAACGAGCCCTGGCCCTGCTTTGCCGGAAACTCGCTGATCGCCTACCCCGATGTTGTCAAGCCCGCTTACTTCGATGTCAAGGACGCGCTCCGCGACCAGAAGATGGCGCTCGCTCTCGATCATCTGCGCATGAAGCCCGGCGAGGAGACCGAAATCGGAATCTATGTTCTCAACGATCTGCCGACTGAGCTTGATGGCGCGGAATACGAGATCACGCTCGACTTCGACGACGAGGATGAGACCCGCGTCGAGCTGATGAGCGGCAGCTTCGCCAAGGTCGCTCCGACCTCCTCGACAAAGGTCGGCGTTCTGAAGCTCCGCGTCCCCGAAAACGTCAGCAAGACCTTCCGTCTGACAATCACCTGCAAGGACTCCGATCTCTCCGAGAGCTATACATTGTTCAGAAACGACGAAAAATGAGACTTTTAATAATCCGCCACGGCGACCCCGATTACAGCATCGACTCGCTGACTGAAAAAGGCTGGCGCGAGGCAAATCTCCTCGCGCCCAGGCTTGAAGCCGAACATATCGACGAGTTCTGTGTCTCGCCGCTCGGCAGAGCCAACGACACCGCGAAGCCCACGCTCGACCTGATCGAAAAGAAGACCGGCAAGCGCCCGACAATCACAACGCTTGAATGGCTGCGCGAGTTCCCCGCCTCGATCGACCTCGATCAGACAAAGTACGGCGCGCCCGAGGGTACGCCGAACATGCGCTGCCCCTGGAATATGCCTATCGGCTTCTTCGCGGAGCAGCCCGATTTCTTCGGTCAGGACTGGCGCGAAAACCCTATTTATGCCGATCCGGACTGCAAGGTGCCTGAGGTGTATGACCGCGTGAAAGCCGGCTTCGATGCCTTCATGGCTGAACACGGCTATGTCAGACGCCCAGAAAACGGCTTCCCGAGCCGCGTCTATGACGTTCAGCCCGACGCGAAGCGTGACATTACGGTCGCCTTCTTCTGCCACCTCGGACTCGGAACCGCTCTGCTCGCCGCGATAACCGGAATCCCGCTCCCGCTCGTCTGGAAGTCATTCTTCCTCCCGACCTCGTCGGTGACGACGCTTATAACCGAGCCGGAGCGCTGGGCAACCGATCAGCCGGTCTTCCGCGTAGTGGGTCTCGGCGACGTCTCGCACCTCTACGCGGGCGGTGAACCGACCTCGTCAAGCGGACTCAAGTGCCCGATAAAATAACCCGCCGCGAAACTCACATGATGGCTTTCCACGGTCAAAGATAATAACGCACGTCCCCGATCGGACGCGAAAAGGGACGGAATTTTCCGTCCCTTTGTGTTTACTGTCCGTCTTGCGATCCGCTCAGATGTCCATCGCGTAGAGATACTCCCGCGCGCTTCCCTTGCCGTTCGGATATTCGCGCGGAGACTCGCTGACTTGCTCCATGCCAAGCTTCTCCATCACCCGCCGCGACGCGTTGTTGCGCGTGTCGCAGTGCGCGATAATCCGCTTTAATCCGAGCTCCTTCGCGAATGCAATCAATCGCTCCGCCGCCTCGGGAATATATCCGTGACCGTGAAATTCCGGCGCGAGAATCCATCCGAGCTCGCCGACCGTCTGATCGTCCTCGTCAAGATAAAGCGATACCGTGCCGATGTGCCTGCCGCCAAGACAAACCGCGAACTCGTAGAACTCATGTACCGGCTTTCTCCACTCGGCTTCGGCGTTTTCGAGAAAATCCAGCGTGTCTTCGACCGACTTGTTCGGGAGATACAGCATGAACTCGGTGTTCGAGTCAAGCGAGGTGTAAGCGTGCGTCGTCGCGAGATCGGCGGTCGTCAGCGGACGCAGAGTCAGCCGACCGGTGCGGAAGGTGTACCGCCAGGGCTGCCACGCGGCGCAGAGATAAGGTCCGCGGTAAGCCTCGTGAGTCTTTACATATGTCCAGGAAAAATCCGGCGCGACAAGATAAACGTCGCCGTCCAGCCTGTCGACCTCAGCCGCTGTCAGTCGCCCGACCTCATGAATCCGCTCGACGGTGTTCTCACCGGACTCCGCGGCGTACCCGCCAAAAAAACAGAGCGCCGACTCAAAAGCGAGCTTGTCAAACCCCGCGCGCGCCGCGTCGCCTTCAAAGCATGGGACATCGCCGAACGAGAAGATATGCCAGAGATAGTTCGCCTGAGCGGTCGCGTGCTCGCGGACAGCCGCCGGATCGACACCCGAAGCGAAGGTTGAGAGCCACTTTTCAGCGAAATTTTCAGACATAAACAAGCTCCTTTCAATAAAAACGTGAGACAAACCAATTCAAATTATCTTGCATAAGTTAAAAGTCCATGCCACCGGGAGAGTGCATGGTCGCACCCTGCCGGGAGGTGAGCGGCTTGCCGCGAACGGGTGAACGAGTTCAGGTGTAACCTGAACTCGTGAATCCCCCCAAGATAAAAAAACAGCTTTAAATCCAGATAAGCTAATTTTGACGTTCGAGTGCAGGGTCGCACCCTGCCGCG
>CAKSOR010000466.1 GCA_934477985.1 uncultured Eubacteriales bacterium | reverse complement strand
GTGTACCCGAACCTGATCTCGCAGGATCCGCCGAACTCGCTCTCAACCTCAAACCTCACAACCTTCATATCCTTCCACTCAGCCGACAATATAAACCCGCCGCGAGCTCTGAGCCCCTTGAACGAGCCGTTCGCCCACGCGCCCGGAAGCGCCGGCAAAAGCCCGATGAATCCCTCATGACTCTGCATCAGCATCTCCGCGATGCCGGCGCAGCCGCCGAAATTGCCGTCGATCTGGAACGGCGGATGCGCGTCGAACATGTTCGGATAGGTCGACTTCTCAAGCAGCGCCGCGATGTGACTCAGCGCCTCGTCGCCCATACCAAGCCGCGCGTAGAAGTTGATTATCCACGCCCGGCTCCAGCCGGTGTGCCCGCCTCCGCCCGAAAGCCTCCGCGCGATCGATACCTTCGCCGCTTCAAAAAGCTCCGGCGTCGCGCTCTTTGTGATCAGATTCGACGGGTGCAGACCGTACAGCATCGAAAGATGCCTGTGCCCCGGCTCGGTCTCCTCGTAATCCTTCTGCCACTCCATGATCTGCCCATGCTCACCGATCGAAATCGGCGGCAGCCGATCGCGGGTCTTTTTTATTTTCTCCGCGAACTCCTCGTCGATTCCAAGCTCCTTCGCCGCTGACGCTGTGTTTGTAAACAATTCGTAAAGAATAGAGTTGTCCATCGTCGGTCCGGCGCAAATCGCCACCGTCTCACCTGTCTCAGGGTCGCGGTAGTGATTCTCCGGCGAGTTCGACGGCGCGGTCACAAGATACCCCGTGTTCGGGTCCTCGGTCAGGAAATCAAGGAAGAACTCACAGCTTCCCTTCATCACCGGATAGTATTCGCGCAGGAAGTCAAGATCACGCGTGTACAGCCACCGCTCCCAGATATGCTCGCAGCACCACGCTCCCGCGCACATGAAGCTGCCCCACGAAAATCCATTTCCCGGCGCGGTGAAGCCCCACGGATTCGTGATCGTGTGCGCGACCCAGCCGTTCATGCCGTAGTTCACCTTTGCCGTACGCTTTCCGTGCACCGAAAGGAATTTTATGTACCTGAGGAACGCGTCGCCGCACTCTGGCAGTCTCGTCACCTCGCTGAGCCAATAGTTCATCTGGATATTTATATTGATGTGGTAATCCGCCGACCAGACCGTGTTGTAATCGTTCGTCCATATGCCCTGCAAATTCGCCGGGAGCACGCAGCTCCGGCTCGACGAGATCATAAGATACCGCCCGAAGTTAAAATACAGCTCGGTGAGCGAGTTTATCTCGTCAGCGTCTCCATCGGTGGCTCTCTTCAGGCGCTCGTCGGTCAGCAGCTCCGAATCGCGACCGAGGTCGACGACCGAGCGCTCCATCAGCTCACGCACCCGCTCCGCCGATTCGCACATCACCTCGTCGAAGTCAATCGCGGCAGCGGTTTCAACCGTCTTCAGCGCCTCGGCGAGCGTGTCGATGTCAAGCCTTCCGTCCGGCTTGTAATTTGTCTTTACACAAACGTAGAATCTGCACTCGCGCTCCTCCCGCACTATCTTCACAGCCACCGCGAAGTCGATGCCGTTCGGAAAGCTCCCGCGTATCTTTATAAGGTCATCCGAGCATTCGATCTCCGCGTCCTCGCGGCGGTATGAAAACTCAGCCTTGAACGGCTCGTCCGACTTTATCCGCCCGCAGACACAGTTGTACTTCTCGCTGACAAAATATTCGCGCAAAAAATCTGTCTTGCCAAGCCGATAGCTTACCCGTGCGACTCCGGTCGAGAGGTCGAGCGTTCTGACGTAATCCTCCGCCTCACCCTCCGGCAGCCTTATGAAAAGATCGCCCGCCGTCTGATAGCTTCCGTACGGCAGATCCTTAGCCGGAAGCGACTTCGAGCTTCCGCCGCCCGCGCCACAGCAGACAAAATGTTCGTTCGCGATCCTTTCGGCTTCGCTCAGTTTTCCCGCGAAAATCAGCTTCCTGATCTCCTCAAGGTGCGCCGCGCAGTCGGGATTGTCGGCTTCGGGCTCGTTCCAGCCACTCCAGAGCGTCTCCTCATTGAATTGCAGCTTCTCAGTGCCGACCCTGCCGTAAACCATCGCGCCGATCTTTCCGTTTCCGAGCGCCAGCGCCTCTGTCCAGATCTTCGCCGGATGATTGTAAATTAATTTTGAATTTTTCATAATAGACCTCAGTTTTCGTAATCAATATAGTTTCTGTCCCTGACAAACTCTCCGGGCGTCATGCCGAATTCCCGCCTGAACGCGCCGCAGAAATGGCTGACCGTCGCGAATCCCAGCTCACACGCGACCTCGGAGGTCTTTTTCCCCGAAATCAGCCGCCGCTTTGCCTCACCGAGACGCAGCGACCTGAAATAATCAAGCGGCGTCATGCCGACAAACTCGCCGAAGAGCTCCGAAAAACGCGACACACTGTAGCCCGCCGCCGCTGCCATCTCAGCCGATGTGATCTGTCGGTCGAGATTGGATTTCATGAACCCGATCGCGCGGTATAACTCCGCCTGCCCGCGCCGCGGGATCCCACGCCTCCAGACATGGTCGTTATCGTGCAGGCGAAACAACAGCTCGATGAGCAGCGCCTCGGCGCGAACCGGAGTCGAGCGATTGTATTCCATGATCTTCCCGAAAAGTCCGCCGACGTCCCCCGGGCAGCTGAAGGTCGGTATGCTCGCGGTCAGCTCGCCTAGCTCGCTGTCGGCTGGTAAATCGAAGTAGATGAATGTCGTCAGAAACGGAAATCTCGAGAATCTGACCTGCCCCGGCCGGCTGAATGACACCAGCCCCGCGGTTATATG
>CAKSOR010000465.1 GCA_934477985.1 uncultured Eubacteriales bacterium | reverse complement strand
GGATTTTCTTCACGTCTGGATAGGTATCGGGGAGGATGAACTCGCCCGAAAGCTCGCTGGGGATCGCGCCCTCGAAAATCGTTTTCTGTATCTTGTCCATCAGAACACCTTCCTCTCTTGACGATTCGATTATATGCCCCGCCCGCCGCGAAAATGCCGTCCCCGAAAATTTATTTTTTTGTAAATAATGTGCCATAAACCTTGAAAAATGCCGCGTTACGTGGTAAAATATCATTATATAATATATCGAGGTACAATTTAATGAAATTTAATCTCACCGAATCCGCGAAGGATCATACGATAATCTGCGCTCACCGCGGCATCTGGGGCGGAAACATCCCCTGCAACAACATTCTGGCATATGACATCGCGCTGAACCAGGGCGCGGACATGGTCGAAATCGACGTCACCAAGGCGGCTGACGGCGAGCTCTTCATCTTCCATCCGGGCATGGAGTCGGTGCAGCTCCGGCAGAACATCGACATCCGCAAAATGAACGCGCCCGAAATCCGCGAGCTCCGCTATGTCAACTACGACGGCACTCCGACGACAATCGGGCTGAACACGCTCGACGAGGTGCTCGAGCATCTCAAGGGGCGCTGCTTTATAAATATAGACAAGTTCGGCGACAATCCCGCCGAAATCATTGAGAAGGTCAAGCGCCACGACATGAAGGATCAGATCATCTTAAAGTGCGCACCGAAGCCCGAACAGCTCGCGATAATCGAAAAATACGCGCCCGATATTCAGTTCCTGCCCGTCATCAAAGCCGATAACGGCGTCCACGAGGAGATGAAGCGGCGAAACATCAACTACATCGGCTCTGAGCTGCTCTTCAAGAGCGAATCCGACGAGGTCGGCACGGCTGAGTACCGCGAAAAGCTGCACCGCGACGGCAAGCTCTGCTGGGTAAACACGATAATCTACGACTACAAGACTGTTCTCGCGGCAAACCACTCGGACGACACGGCGCTTTCAGGCGACCCGGAGTTCGGCTGGGGCTGGTGCGCAGAAAACTTCGACATAATTCAGACCGACTGGGTCTTAGCCCTCTCGGACTATCTCACAAAAACAGGCAGAAGATTCAGAAAGGCAAAATAAATGAAAAAAACAGCGGTTCTCGGCGTCGGAAACATGGCGTCGGCAATCATTGGCGGAATACTGAATTCAGGGCTCGGCAAGGCGTCCGACCTGAGACTCTTTGACCGCATGCCCGAAAAGCTCGCGCCCTACGTCGAAAAAGGCGCTTACGCGGCGTCCTCGCTCACCGACGCGGTGAACGGCGCCGAATACATCCTCCTCTCGGTCAAGCCGCAGAACCTCAACGAAGTTCTCGGCGAGCTGAAAGCAACCGATCTTTCCGGCAAGACATTCATCTCGATCTGCGCCGGTGTTTCGACAAAAATAATTGAAAACAAGCTCGGTCGGAAAGTCCCGGTTGTGCGCGTCATGCCTAACACTCCGCTCCAGATAGGGCTCGGAGTCTCGGCGCTCGCGAAGAACGCGGAGGTCAGCGACGAGGCGTTCGGTTTCGCGGTCTCGGTCTTTGAGTCGTCGGGAATGGTTCTGAAGCTCGACGAGAGCGAGATGAACGCGATAATCAGCGTCAACGGAAGCTCCCCTGCTTACTTCTACTACTTCATCGACGCGATGGTCAAGTCGGCGAAGGCACAGGGACTCGACTGCGACGGAATCGTCGAGGCGGTCTGCCGCACGGTCATCGGCTCGGCTGAGATGCTCATGCGCTCCGGAAAGACTCCCGAAGAGTTAATCCGTGCCGTCACCTCGCCCAAGGGTACGACCGAGCGCGCAATGAACGTCCTCTTCGAGGCAAATGTGGCTGACACGATCGACAAAGCCATGCGCGCCTGCACCGACCGCGCCGCTGAGATGGCTGAAGAACTCGAAAATTCTTAAACACAAGGGGGAGGGAAAACCTCTTTCGAGAAAGAGGTTTTCCCTCCCCCTTGACCCCCTCCTTTTCCCTGAAGCTTTATACACTGGCTTATTTCGGGGCTTTACTTTATGGGCTTTGGGGGAGCTTTCGGTAATTGTTCGTTTTGTTTTGGGCTATTACTTGCGGACTTTGGCTTTGTTTTTGGTGATTGTCCGTTTCATATTGATGATGATGCCTGCATAGACTTTTACAAAAAAGTCCTGGAGGATCAAAATGAACGAACAGAAACTTCTTACTGACAAGCCCCGCGCGGCTTTTGACAAGCGTACCCTCATGTTTGCCGCCTCAGCGCTCTTCATCTTCGGCGGATTTCTCGGCTGCGCGGTCTACCGTCTGCTCGGAATCGGCGAGAGCGAGCTCTACGACAAGCTCATCGAGCGCTATTTTCTGGCGCTGTTCTACAAGTGTTCCTCGCCGCTCGACATTCTCTTCATCGTCTCGGACTGTTTTATAAATGAAGCGCTTGTAGTGATCGTCGTTTTTCTCGGCGGATTCACGCTTTTCACCGGCGTGATAAGCTCGGCGGCGCTGCTATGGCGCGGGATACTGTTCGGGTTCTCGCTGACTATGCTGCAATTCTCATCGAAAGCCGGGCTTCTGCTCGACTCGATGATATTTTTAGGCGCGAAGTTCGCGGTCTCGATGCTGCTTATAATCATGGCGGCGAACGCGTTCAGCCACTTCTACCCCGACCGCTCGCCGAAGCTCGGTTCAGACGCGACGAAGCGCTACTTTTTCACGTTTCTGCGCGTTTTGGGGCTGGTTTTCGCGGACGTCTGCTTCATGCTGTTCCTCATTTACGTCTACATCTGAAAGGAAGTCAAATGAAAATATT
>CAKSOR010000464.1 GCA_934477985.1 uncultured Eubacteriales bacterium | reverse complement strand
GAATCAGTCGGGCACTTTGTGCGTCTACGCGACCGAGCCCGGCACTGACCCGGAGACGCTCGACATAAGCTCGCTGACTCCGATCGTCCAGAGTCCGATGACGACGAAATTCGATCTCTCAGCCGATCCTGAGAGCGTCAGCGAGGAGCTCTTCGCAAAGCAGTTCGTCGCGTTCTCGGTAAGGGAGGACGGAAGCCGCGTGCTTGTCGACGCGCCGTTCTGTCTCGACGACATCGGACGCGCCGCGAAGAACTCGGTTATCGGTGAGCACGGCGTCAAGGGCGCTGTCGTGAGCGATATTTCGCTGCTCGGCGAGCTGCGCGCGGATGTCACGATGCTGACGGTCGACGCGACGAAGGCTTTCGCGTCAAGAGGGAAAGGCGAGAGCTTTGTCTACCGCGGCTCTAACTATTACATCGATACCGATTATTTCGCGCCGCTTGACCGTCAGATCGGGGCGCTTCACGGCGCCGGAGTGAGCGTGATTCTGCGTCTGACCGGATGGAGCGAGGACTTCGAGAGCACGCTCTCAGAGCGGTACGGGCTCACGACCGACTACGCGGAGTACAACACCACGCCGGACGGAAGCGATTTTCTCGCGGCGCTCGGCGGGTACATCGGCGAAAACTTCTGTTCGGACGGAAGCGTCACCGGAGTGGTCATCGGCGAGTGCGAGAACTTCATCGGGCTGACCGACGGTCGGTATGAGAGTCTCAACGCGATGGCGGAAGGGCTTTCGCTGGCGCTGAGAAGGCTCAGAAACGGACTGATGTCGGCGAATTCCGAGACCAAGGTATATCTTTCGATAAGCAATCTCTACTCGAACGAGCTGGCGGCGTCGACCTCCGAGATCGGCGCGGACGAGCTTCTGCCGGCGCTCTGCGGAGAGATAAACCTCTATGGCGGCTTTGAGTGGGGGATCTGCGTCGAGGACTTCTACAGAATGAAGGATTACGGCGACAGCCTGGTCAGCGCGTTGAACTGCAACGAGCTGGTCACGCTGCTCCGGAGCGCGGGCGTCTACGACACGAGGATGCTCTTCTGCGACACGAATTACGCGTTCTCGCAGATGAAGCTGACCGAGAAGATAACGCGCGTCGTCGAGAGCTACCTCGCCGCCTGCTTCAACAGTCATATCGACGCGGTGATCTGCACGCTCCCCGACAAGAGCGTCAGCACGCGGCTCAGCGAGACCGTGCGGATGCTCGATACAAGCGGCGCTGAGGAGATCTCGGCTCTCGCGCTGAGCATCTCGGGTCACGAGAGCTGGAAGGAGATCATCGAGGGCTACGACGAGCACAAGCTGACGCAAAAGACGCTTGAGACCGGAACGGCGGTCGATGAGCCGCCCGGCGGAATAAAGGGGCGCTACGGATATTTCAGATTCGACTCATTCTCGGGCGTGAATGGCATCGAGCCGAGCTTTTACTGCCGGTCGATGAGCGTCGGGGCGGTGAGCGCGGAGAGTTCGGACGGGACTGAGAACGCGGTGCTGAGCGCCGGGCTCTCGCCGGATTCGGGTACAGCCGCCTGGATGGGTGTCGCGCACAGGTTCAGCTACCCCGAGAATATGAAGCTGACGCCGATTCTCGAGCTTAATGTCGGGATCGACGCGTCCGGTTCGGAGGCGTATGGCGCGAAGCTGATACTCATATCGGGCGTCGCGCGGTTTGAGTCGGACTTTGAGCTCATTCCCGGCGAGACGCGGACGGTTTACGCCGACATAAGCGGATTTTCGGGGATCGAGGACGTCGAGAGCATTCAGGTGCTTGTCGAGGGGCGCTCGGAGGTTGTCATGAAGCTCGGCTGGCTGAACGGACTTTCGAAGGACTACAACGACGAGTCGCTGGAGAGCTTGATAATCGAGGAGCGGACGAAAAAGCGGACGCCCGACATCGACGACGGCTACCGCAATTACGTCTGGATAGGCGGCGGTGTCATAGTCGGTACGGCGACGATACTGACTGTCATGCTGCTCAGCCGGAAGAGGGAGGACGGAGATGAATAAATACAAACTGATCGGCACGCTGATCGCGCTGTTTCTGCTGATCGCGTCGCTCGTTCTGAAATTCGGTCCGTTCGGAGAGACGACGGCGAGGTTCGCTCTGCCGCTGCTCTGCGCTGGAGCGTGGGTTATCGCGGCGTTCGACACGAAGGCTTACAGAAGCTCTGAGGTGAACGCGATCCAGAAGCGCGCTGAGTTCACGCGGCTCGTCGCGCTGTACATCGTCTCAGCGCTGATAAGCGTCGGGACGCTGATCTTTCTCGTCTCGGGAAAATAAATAAAAAAATAAATTTATATAAAGAGGTAAATTATGTCTGATACAAATGGAGCTTACATGTCCCGCGGAGTTTCCGCCACGAAGGACGAGGTGCACAGCGCGATAAAGAAGCAGGACCGCGGCGAGTTCGCCGGGGCGTTCTGCAAGCTTATCCCCGACCCGGCGGGCGATCCGGCGTACTGCGCGGCGATGCACGCCGACGGAGCCGGAACGAAGTCCTCGCTGGCCTACATAAAGTACAAGGAGACCGGCGATATTTCCGCGCTCTACAACATCGCGCAGGATTCGGTCGTCATGAACATCGACGATCTGCTCTGTATCGGCGCGACCGACGGATTCGTCCTCTCAAACACGATCGGCAGAAACGCTCACCGCGTCGACGGAAAGGCGATCAAGGCGGTCATCGACGGCTACACCGATTTCTGCGAGCTTCTCCGCTCGCACGGCGTCGGCGTGATCATGTCGGGCGGCGAGACGGCCGACGTCGGAGATCTCGTGAACACGCTGATTG
>CAKSOR010000463.1 GCA_934477985.1 uncultured Eubacteriales bacterium | reverse complement strand
GGGTCCGTCTTATGTTCCATGATCTTGCACTCCTCGTATCATATTTTTTCTAGGCTAAGTATAGCACAGCAGGGGTGTGCCTGCAATGCGGTTGATGAGAATTGCACGCGGCAAAAATATTGTGTATAATACCTTAGGAAAGTATCACATACAGAGTAGAAAAAAGCAGGCATCATGAAACATGAACCTGCTCTGTATGTGATTCTTTCCGATTGTACCCAAATCGCGTCGACGAGCGAAAGCCCCCTATGGGGATTGTAAGCCCTGCCGCGCAGCCGGCAAACAGAATCTGCGAGGCTTTCGTGGCAGGGATCTCGCATATCATGAGGCATTTTGGGGAACGATCCCTGATCTTGTGCATGGCAAACAGACCTTCCGCAGGGAGGTCAAAAAAATATGGAATCGAATGGAATCAGGCGGAACTCGCATAACGCCCAGTAAGCGGCTTCATGCTGCGATGTCCGCAGCGTGGACAGCGGCAGATATCAACCTTCCAAAGTGCGTTCAAAAGCTGCGCGGTGTTGAAACCCTCATAGAGCCGTTTGAAACGCTGCCTGCCTTGCAGGGCGAAAATCCTTTGCAGATTTTTTGCTTTCCTACGATTACTCAGAAGACCATAATAGCGAATCTTCTGAAACCCTTTCGGCAGCACGTGCATGAGGTAGCGGCGGATAAATTCGACATGGGTGAGCGTGATCCGGCGTTTCGGGTCTTTTGGTTTCTTGCCTCTGGCCGAGAACGTGACGTGCGTATCGGTAACCGAAAGAATGCGGTTGTCGGAAATGGCGATTTTATGCGTGTAGCGTCCGAGGTATTCGATGGCGTTGCCAAAACCGTTGAAAGTCTGCTTGAGGAAAGGACACCAGTCTTTCTCATAGAGCGTGTTTTTCCAAGCATTCCAAATCCTTTCTTCCTGCAGTTCTTTGCAGGAAGCGGAAAAGGAAAGTGCGCCTTGTGCGTACAGCTCAGAAAGCCGGGAGAGAAATTTCCCTTTGAACTTGTCCCGCAGCGCGCGAACCGGAAGGAAAAACTTCGCAGAAGATTTTTTGAGTTTGCCGTCCCGTGTCAGGCCGCCGCCGGAAACGATGCAATGCATATGAACATGATAGCCAAGTTCCTGATTCCAAGTGTGAAGGACCTGAATGATGGCGGGGACAGCGCCAAGCAACTTCGAATCGGCAGAAAGTTCGAGTAAGGTCTCGGCACAGCAGCGATGCAAAAGATCGTACAAAAGCTTTTGATTTGCATAAAAAAGCGCATTCAGCTCATGTGGGACCGTAAAGACCACATGAAAATACGGAGTGTCGATGACTTCCGCACGGCGCTTGTCTACCCAAGTCTCCTTGTTCACCGCCTGACAGCTTGGACAGCTGCGGCTGCGGCAGGAACGGTAGTGGATCTTTAGATGGCCGCAGTCTGTGCAGAAACTTGCCTGAAAGCCAAGCCTGCTGGTTTTGCAATGGAGGATGGCTTTTGCAGCGTTTCTCTGTACATCGGACAGAAAAGGAGGCATTTGGGCATAGGCCCCATAGCCATTTTGAAACACCTGCTGAATTTTGTGATCAGCCATGCTAGGCACCTCCGGAAGGCAGGTCAAAGGGACTGACGACCTTGCGCGAACTGACCTCTGCAAGAGGGACATAGAGCGCAGTGGACTGCAAAGCCTTATGCCCCATCAAAGATTTGATCGTCAGAAGATCTGCGCCGCTTTCATAAAGATGCGTACCAAAGGCATGGCGAAAGGAATGGCAGGTGAGCCTGCGCGGCCAGCCAAGACGTTCTTCATGGGCATGGATATGCCTTGCGAGAAAAGTCGGGGCAATGGGAATGTTTTTTTGCGTTGTCCGGGGAAAAGAAATTCTCTGGGTTTGCCGCAGGCATACCAAAAAGATCGAGAGCCTGTTCGGAAAGAATGGCATATCGATCCTGTCGGCTCTTGGAGTGTGCGATATGGATCCGCATCTGCTTACGGTCAATGTCCTGACAGCGTAGCTGACAGAGTTCACCGACACGAAGGCCGGAGGAATACAGAACGGCCAGCATGGTTTTTGCCTTCCGATCGGGCATGGAGGAGATGAAGTATAAGGTGTCCTCCCTGGAAGGAACGTAAGGAAGATAGGCATCAAACCTGCGGGAAGGGAGCTGTGTTTCATCCCAGGGCTGATGAAGGACATAGAGTGTAAAGAAGCGAAGCTGTGCGATTGCAGCGTTGATGGTGCGATCCGAAAGATTTCTGGATTTTTGCAGCCAGCGGACAAAGTCGCGCAGCTCCTGCCAGGAGATATCTTCAGGCATTTTGTGCAGGATATCCGTAAGATATTGCAGATAGGCTTGTATGTAGGTGCAGTAAGATTTGAGGGTATGATCGGTCAGACCGCGCAGGGCGATCATGTCACGAAATGAATGGAAATATTTGTCCATGATAAAACTCCTTTTTGAATGGAATGAAAAAACGAATCCAATTCAAAAAGAGAGGCGGTGGACGGATAAAAAAGAGAAAAATGTAGTTGTGAAGTTTGCGAATTCGTGGTAAGGTAGACATAATAGTGGTGGTTGTTTGCTTTTGCGAATTTGTTCGGCGTGGTAACTTAACAATACAGCAAAAACGAGAAAAACGCCACTATTTTTATGATTTTAACCCCAAACCCTAGCCATCGCGCCAGCGATTTGGTACAATGAAAAAGAAATAGAAAAGAAAACGGGTCGATAGGAAACGCAAACCATGAATATGAACTGGAAACAATTATTTTCGAATATGATTTTAAAGAGAGGGGAGGACTACTTCCGAGCAGGCAAGGTCCTCGCGCAGAGGGGAAATCA
>CAKSOR010000462.1 GCA_934477985.1 uncultured Eubacteriales bacterium | reverse complement strand
TGGCAGGGGCACAAAGGCTCGAACTCTGGACACGCGGTTTTGGAGACCGCTGCTCTACCAACTGAGCTATACCCCTACAACGTTTAACATTATACCACTTTCTGAAGCGTTTGTCAAGGGGTTTTTGAAAAAAAGTCGCGTTTTTTTTATAAAAATTCGCGAATCCCCTTGACAAAACGATAAAAGTGTGGTATACTTGTAAGGTAATTTCCTTTACAGTCAGTGAGGAGCGTCTGTATGCTGCGAGAAAAAGATCTTGAAATCAGCTTTCTGCTCGACTTCTACGGCGAACTGCTTGACCCCGCGAAGCTAGAGGCGGCACGGCTTTATTTTGATGAGGATCTCTCGCTCGCTGAGATCGCGCAGAACACCGGCATCACACGCCAGGGTGTCCGCGACCGCATAGAGAAGGCAAAATCCCAGCTCTACACCTACGAAGAAAAGCTCGGGCTGCTGCAAAAGTTCCGCGACATTGATTCCAAGCTCGCCGACATTACCCGCAGGCTCGAGAAGCTGCGCGGCGAAACCGCCGGTGCGACCGGCGAGGAGCTCGGGAAGATAATAGAGGAAGTAAAAACCATAACGATATGAATTCTGCTACCGGAGGAGGGGCGCGATGTTTCAGAGCTTAGTCGATAAGATGACCGAGGCGTTCAAGAAAATAAAGGGCAAGGGCAAGCTCACCGAGGCTGATGTCAAGGCGGGAATGCGTGAGATCAAGCTCGCGCTGCTCGAAGCCGACGTCAACTACAAGGTCGTCAAGGATTTCATTAAAACCGTAACCGACCGCGCGGTCGGCAGTGAGGTGCTTGAAAGCCTTATGCCGGCTCAGCAGATCGTCAAGATCGTCAACGAGGAGCTCTGCACCCTCATGGGAGGCACGCAGTCGAAGCTCAACATCTCGCCGAAGCCTCCGACAATCGTAATGATGGTCGGTCTCCAGGGCGCGGGCAAGACGACGCACGCCGCAAAGCTCGCCGGAATGTACAAGAAGCAGGGCAAGCGCCCGCTGCTCGTCGCCTGCGATATCTACCGTCCGGCGGCTATAAAGCAGCTCGAGGTGGTCGGCGGTCAGCTCGAGATACCAGTCTTCCAGATGGGGGACAAGGTCAGCCCGGTCGAGATCGCGAAGGCTGGCATCGAGCACGCGAAGAAGCACGGAAACGACATGGTGTTCATCGACACCGCGGGTCGGCTTCATATAGATGAAGTTCTGATGAACGAGCTCAAGGACATCAAGGCGGCGGTCGAGCCGACCGAGATACTGCTGGTTGTTGACGCGATGACCGGACAGGACGCGGTGAATGTCGCGGAATCCTTCAATAATCTTCTGGACATCACCGGCGTGATTCTGACGAAGCTTGACGGCGACACGCGCGGAGGCGCGGCGTTATCCGTGCGCCACGTGACCGGCAAGCCGATAAAGTTTGTCGGAACGGGCGAGAAGCTCGACATGATCGAGCCGTTCTACCCTGACCGGATGGCGTCGAGAATACTCGGAATGGGCGATGTGCTGTCGCTCATCGAGAAGGCGCAGCAGAATTTTGATGACAAGCAGGCGGCTGAGCTTGAGCGCAAGATGCGCGAGCAGAGCTTCACGCTGACCGACTTTCTGGAGCAGTTCAAGCAGGTGCGTGGAATGGGATCGCTTGACCAGCTGATGGGCATGATCCCGGGCGTCAACACAGCGGCGCTGAAGGACGTCAAGGTCGATGAGAGGCAGCTTGACCGGATTGAGGCGATAATCCTCTCGATGACGCCGGAGGAGCGCGATAAGCCGGATCTTATAAACGCGTCGCGCAAGCGCAGGATCGCAGACGGAAGCGGCATGAAGGTTGAGGATGTCAATCGGCTTCTGAAGCAGTATGACCAGATGAAGCAGATGATGAAGAAGTTCTCGGCGATGACCGGTGGCAAGCGCTTCGGCAAAAAGAGCGGAAAGATGCGTCTTCCGTTCTGAGGTTACGGAAAATCCCGTTATAAACGGTTTTCATAAATTAAATTAAAACAAATTTTCGGAGGAAAATCAAAATGGCAGTTAAACTCAGACTTACCAGAATCGGCGCAAAGAAGAACCCCTGCTACCGTGTTGTGGCAGCAGATTCGCGTTATCCGCGCGACGGACGTTTCATCGAGGTCATCGGCACCTACAATCCGATGGTAGACCCCGTTGAGGTCAAGATCGACGCTGAGAAGGCAAAGAAGTGGATCGCCAACGGCGCACAGCCGACCGACACCGTCAGAGCGCTTCTCAAGAAGACCGGCGCGATCGACTGATCGGGCGGAGGCTTGAGATGGTCGACCTGAAGCGTGTGCTCACCGACATCGCGAAAGTCATAGTTGACTCTCCCGATGAGGTGAATGTTACCGGAAAGACCCGCGGCAACAATGTCATGCTTGAGCTTCACGTTGCCGAGGACGACATGGGCAAGGTCATCGGGCGTCACGGAAAGATCGCGAGATCAATCCGTCTCGTCATGAAAGCAGCCGCAAGCACTGTCGGCAAGACTGTCAATGTCGAGATAAAATAAACCGGTCAAAACCGTCTTTGATACCTTTTGGTATCTCAGGCGGTTTTGTTTTGCCACTTTGGCGTCGCGCTGAATTCCGCAAGTCGGAATGGCAGAGATTGCTGGCGCGTCTGGGAAATCTGAGCGGCGCGTTTGTGTTCCCCAGCGGAGTTCCCGGGAATGGGGGAACGCTCCGCGCGTGCGCGCGGTGCGTTCCTGTATGTGCGCCCATTTGTGCTCGCCGCGGGCTTTGCCCGCGGCGAGTCCCCGGGGCGGCGCAGCCGCCCCGGGGGGCGCCCAGCACCGAAGGTGC
>CAKSOR010000461.1 GCA_934477985.1 uncultured Eubacteriales bacterium | reverse complement strand
GACTTTAGCGTATCAAATTGGCGACGGAAGTCGGCAATTTGATTGACACAATGGGAGGGTTATCGAACAGCTCTATTTTATTCCCCGAGCCAGCTCTTTGTGAAGCTCTCGATGTCAGCCTCGGTCTTATCCTTTATCGCCGCAAGTTCGCTTGCGAGCCCGGCGTTGCCGTTCAGGACATTCGTCAGCGCCGCCGCCGTGCCGCCGAAATCATAGATGCAGTTGAAGTCGATATACAGATTGTTGAATATGTAATCGAGCATCTCGGCGCTGTTCTCGTCGCGCGAGGTCTTCGCCTTGTAGGTCACGTCATACGCCTTCGTACGGATGTTCTTGTACGACCAGAACGCCAGCGCCTCGGTCACAAAGCCCGCGAATTCCGGATCAGCCGTCGTGGGTATCGCCACGAAAGCGTCCGCCCAGGTGTTGACGAAGCTGTGGTAATCATCCTGCTCCTCGTCGTATTTCGGCATCGGAAGGATCAGGAAATCGTCCTTCATATCGCGGAACCTCTGCGACGCCGACTCGACATAATGATATGCCATCAGCGCCCGACCCTCCTTGAAGGTCTTGTTGAGCAGGTCGTTCGAGTCGCTGTACTTGATGTCGACAATGATGTTCTTCAGCTTTTCAATGACGTTCACCGTGCGCTCGTTCATGATGTCTACAGTCAGCTCAGAGCCGTTTACCGTCGCAAGATCGACGCCCTCTGTCGTTAACAGGCAGTTGGTTATGAAGCCGCCGAGCGTGTGGTGTATGAATCCATAGGTGTCGTCGAGATCCATCACATTGTCGCCGTTTACGTCGGTATACATGTCCTTGTTGACCGCGATAAGCTCGTCCACAGTCCACTTGCCGCTCCGGACAAGCCCGCAGAAGTCGGTCTTTATGCCGTAGTCAGCCGCAAGTCTGGTGTTCAGGAATATGCACGCGGGCATCTGATACATCGTGGGCGAGATGTCTCCGGTCGTGTAGTACATCTTGCCGCCAAGCCGCAGATGATCGTATATGAGGTGACTCCACCAGTTCTGGTCAAGCGAGAGATAGTCATTCGACGCAAGGTCGTAAAGCACTCCCTCAAGCGCCACAGCGCCGATCGCGCCGCCGAGCAGCGGAGCTATCGCCATGGTATACGCGTCGTCTCCCGCGAGCACGGTCTGCTTGAGAGACTCCATACCGGTTCTGCCGTTCATTCCGGTCACGTATTCGAAGTCCACGCCGTAGCGCTCCGCGATGTAGTTGTCGCGTTCATAGAGCGCGTCGTTGATTATGTCGCCGTTCATCGAGTCCTCGGGGATGTTGACGTGCATGTCGGGATGGTCATTAGCGTCGAGAATCGTGAAGGTTCTGCCGCCGAAGTTCTTGTCGCCGAGCTCGTCGAGCCGGTCTGTCTCGACAGCCGCGGTCGTTGAGTCAGTGCCGACCGCGGTGGTCACTTCCGGAGCGGAATTGCTTCCGCACGAAGCTGTCAGGAGAATCGCAAAAAGTAATGTCAGAGATACTGTGCGTTTCATGGGTTCTTGTCTTTCCTTTCTTTTCCTGAGAAAACGTTGATCCGCTGAACAGAGCGTCGGTAGAAGCTGTTTTTGGCGATAAAAAACTTCAATAAGCCTTTACCGCCAAATCCGATCTGTTCAGTGTCACATTTTATTATAACACACGGGTGACTGTTTGTCAAGAGCTTTTGACTATTTTCGTTTTGTCCGCCAAAAAACCGGCTCAGGGGAACCCCCCGAACCGGTTGGTTTCAATGAAACGCTGATTTATCCGATCATCCGACGACTTCGCCGCTGAATGAAGGATGGCAGGTGAGCTCTCCGTTCTCAACGTCAAGCACCAGCGTGGTCCCGGCGCTGAAGTCGCCCTTAAGGATGACCTTCGCGATGAGCGTCTCAGCCGTGGACTGCAAGTACCTTCTGAGCGGACGCGCACCGTAGACCGGGTCGTAGCCGCGCTCAATGATGAGGTTCTTAGCCGCGTCGGTGACTTCGAGTCCGAGTCCGCCGTTGGCATCGCGCTCGGCGAGTCTCTTTCTGAGTCCTGCGAGCATGTTGTCGATGATGCCATGGAGATTATCCTTGGTCAGAGGCTTGAACATGATTATCTCGTCAAGACGGTTCAGGAACTCGGGTCTGAACGACGCGCGGAGATCAGCCATGACCTTGTCACGCGCTTCCTCGGTGATCTCGCCGTCGTAGTTGATGCCGTCAAGCAGATAAGAGCTTCCGAGGTTTGAGGTCAGAATGATTATCGTGTTCTTGAAGTCGACTGTTCTGCCCTGACTGTCGGTGATTCTGCCGTCGTCGAGTATCTGCAACAGGATGTTGAAGACGTCCGGATGAGCCTTCTCAACCTCATCGAACAGCACAACGCTGTACGGATGGCGTCTGACCGCCTCGGTCAGCTGACCGCCTTCGTCATAGCCGACGTATCCGGGAGGCGCTCCGATCAGTCTTGAGACACTGAACTTCTCCATGTACTCGGTCATGTCGATGCGGACGAGATTGTGCTCATCGTCGAACAGGCACTCGGCAAGCGCCTTCGCGAGTTCGGTCTTGCCGACGCCGGTCGGACCCAGGAAGAAGAAGCTGCCTATCGGTCTGTTCGGGTCGGAAATCCCGGCTCTTGAACGCTGAATTGCCTCGGTCACGAGTCTGACCGCCTCATCCTGTCCGATGACCCTCTTATGGAGCACATCGTCGAGATGCAGCAGCTTCTCGCGCTCACCCTCGACAAGCTTCGAGACCGGAATTCCGGTCCAGCGCGCCACAATGGACGCGATCTCCTCGTCGGTGACGGTCGAGCGCACCATGTCAGAGCCCTTGTCCT
>CAKSOR010000460.1 GCA_934477985.1 uncultured Eubacteriales bacterium | reverse complement strand
ATTCCTCGGACGGGTAAAAGGATTGCCTGATTCCGAAACAAGTTCCAAAATTAAGTCGAATATCGCGTCGATGTTCATGACGCGCTTTGGCAGCGTCGCGGTCACAGGCACGGATAATCTGCTGATTTCGACGGTCAGCATCACGCTGACCGGAATCTACTCGAACTATCTGCTTATTTTGCAGACAATTCAGGTGATTTTAAATCAGGTTATGACAGCCGTCACGGCGAGCGTCGGAAACCTCATCGCGACCGACGATTCCGAGAAGCGGCTCGACATTTACAAGGACATAATTCTCGCGACCGCGTGGCTCTACGGATTCTCGGCGATCGCGCTCGATTGTCTGATGACCCGCTTCATAGCTGTATTTTTCGGCTCTGAGCTTGAGATTGCCGAGCCCGCGGTGCACCTGATGTGCCTCAATTTTTACCTCGCAGGGATAAGGCAGCCGAACCTCATGTACATCAACGCGGCGGGACTTTTCAAGCCGGTCAGATTCCGCGGATTTGTCGAGGCGGCGGTCAATCTGATTATTTCGGCGGTCTTTTTGAAGCTCGGAATGGGGCTGTTCGGTGTGCTGCTCGGCACGACCGTATCGCATTTCGCGACAAGCCTGTGGTGGGAACCTTGGTGCGTTTCGGAATTTTGTCTTGGCAACAAAGCCGGAAAAAGTTTCGCGATGATGAATATTTTGTCGGGATTGGTTCTGATTCTGACATGGGCGATCAACCACGGCGTGCTGAAACTAATTCCATCCGGATTTGCCGGCTTCTGCACTTCTACGTTCATAACGGCGCTTCTGCCGAATATTTTGTTTCTCATCGCGTATCACAGGACGCCGCAGTTTGAATTCTTCAAAGGCATAACTATCCGCATCGCAAGGAAGCTGCTGCGAAAATAACAGCTGAGACGATTATACAAATTCTGGAGGCAAACATGGACGATATTACAAAAATGATTGATATTCTGAAAGCGAATTCGCGCGATTCGGTGCGTCTCAGAATCGGCGGAGCACCGACCGGACGGTCACATTTTGGCGGTATCCCCGAGCTTCCGTACATAAAGAAGCTCGGGCACGAGACACTGATGAAATATCCGACTTTCAAATGTTCGACATTCGAAGACGATGATGTCAGGGAGCGACCGCTGCACTTTTTATTGCAGCTCGACTGCGCCGAGACAGCTGAATATGACCGCTCCGGACTGCTTCCGAAGACAGGGACACTGCTGTTTTTCTATCAGTGCGAGTCGAACTGCTGGGGATTTGATCCGGAGGACAAGGGCAGCTTCCGCGTCATTTATTATGAAGGAAAGGGCGAAAAAACCACTCCGCCGGAAGATATTACGGTTTATCCGGAAATCGGCGTAAAATTTGCGGCTGAGAAGTCTTACCCGAGTTGGGAAAATCTCACGACAATTGTCGGAGATGGGAAGCTCGAAGTTGAAGCTTATGATAAGGCACGCGCGGAACTTGGTTCGGAAGAAGGCGAGAACACGCACAAATTGCTTGGCTGGTCTGATCCGATTCAGAACATGATGGAGTATGAGTGCGAGCTGATATCGCGCGGGTTTTACCTTGGCAGCGGCTACCCGGAGAACAAAAATTTCGACAGAGACCGCCGCGAATCGCTTGACGAATGGCTGCTTCTGTTTCAGCTTGACACGGTCACTGAGGGCGATTTTGAACTGATGTTCGGCGATTGCGGGCGGATATATTTCTTCATTCGCCGTGAGGATCTCGCCGCGAAGCGATTCGACCGTGTCTGGATGATTTTACAGTGCTGCTGAGACGATTATACAATTAGCATTGAAAGTGAGGCGAGCGAACATGAAACTTGCTGTTATCATGCCGCCGATAAATCCGATGCCGCCGGTCGTCGGTGCTGGTCTGGAGCGGCTCATCGACACCTTCGCGCGCGAAAATGAACGTGCCGGCGACCCGATTGAGATAACAATCTTCTCGCGTGTCGACAGCCGTTCAGCTGAACTGGCGAAGGAATTCAGACATGCAAAATTCGTTTACCTGAATACCACACGTTCCGAACCGAGTTCCAATAGACTTGAACGCCTTTTATATTGTAGGAAAAGCGGCGAAAATGTCCGCTTCGACTACCTGCGCGAGCTCAAAAAAGCGCTCCGTGGCAGGGAATTTGACGAGATTCTGCTCGCGAACTGTTTCGAGTTCGCGAAACACATCGCGAAGTTCACGAAAAAACAGCCGATTCTCTACGCGCGAGGATTGTTCGGCGGAAAAAGTTTCACAAAGGAAATTCATTACATAAAGCGATTCATCTTCTCAAGCGAGTTTCTGAAGAGCGCCGCGGTCAGAGCCGGCGTGCCCGCCGAGCGATCGTCGGTTGTCCGCGACTCGGTCGACCTCGCGATGTTCGATCCGGTCAGATTCAAGGAGATCAGAACCGAAAAACGCGCTAAATACGGGCTTTCTGACGATGATATACTGTTGGTTTTCGTCGGTCGTCTTGTCCCCGACAAGGGCGTCATCGAGCTCGTCAAGGCTGTCGCCGGTTCGACCTGGAACCGCTCGAAGCTCAGTCTGCTGCTCGTCGGATCGGCGCAGCCCGGCGAGGATGTGCGCGACGAGTACCGCGAAATGCTCGAATCCGCCGCGCCGGAGGGCAAAATTATTTTCATCGGCAGCGTCAAACCGACCTCGACCGCGAGATTTTTGGCGCGCGCTGACATCGCGGTCGTTCCATCGATCTGGGATGAGCCCGCCGGGCTGCCGGTGCTTGAGCCGATGGCGATCGGACTGCCAATAATTGCCAGTGATTCGGGCGCGCTCTCTGAATACGCCGCCGGGCTTGGCGAGGGC
>CAKSOR010000459.1 GCA_934477985.1 uncultured Eubacteriales bacterium | reverse complement strand
TCGTTACATAGTGCTGACCTCCGCCGATGACCAGCAGATGCAGGAACGCTTTTGCCGTGCCGTTCGTTCCCCAGAGGTCGCTGCCGTCCATCTTCGAATCGCCGTTCAGGTCGCGGGCTGCCTTTGCCGCTATCTCGAAGTACTTGTCGGTCGTCCATTTGCCCGAGTCGACCAGGTCGTAAAGGCTCTCGCCGGTGTTCATCTCGTTGTAGATGCGCTTGTTGAACAGAAAGCAGTTTGCTGTCGACGCGTAGGAGAGCGAGAACGCTCCGGCGGCGCAGAGCTGCTTTCCGCCGAGCCTGAAGACTGAGGTCGCGTCGGGATTCCACCAGTGCTCATCGAGGCTCAGATATGGAATATTGCCTATGTCGGCGTAGTTGTCGACGAGTCCCATCGTACTGATGCCGTAGACCATGATGATGTCGTAGGGATTGTCGCCCGACATGACGAGATTCTGATAGCTTCCGGCGGTGTTCTTTTCAGTTTCTTCGACACTTATCGTGCACTTGAACCGCTCTTCTGTCGCGACATTGCGCCTGTAAATCGCGTCGTTGACGAGATCGCCATTCTCGGCTTCTGCGTCGAGCTGGACATTGACCCAGTTCATCCAGTCCTGCGAGCAGTGGAGTATCTTCAGTTCAAAGCCGTCCATGTTCTTGTCGGGAAGACCGTCGCTCAGCTTTTCGACCGCCGGCGTGGTCTCACCGGGAGTGCCTGAGGTTTCGTTTTCGGTATCCGCCTGAGCTCCGCAGGCGGCGAGGGATGCAAGAAGGGACGCGAGAAGAAGCATGGAAATGTGTTTTTTCATTGTGGATTCTCCTTGTATTCCATCCTGATCAGATTCTTTATGTCGCAAAGCGCCGTAAGGAAAGCAGCTTCCCTGCTTTCAAATTTGTATGGATTCTCAAACTTTTTCCCCGGAACGACGAGCGAGTTGAAGCCGTCGAAGGTCTCGAGATGCGGCTCGAGAGTCACGGTCACCTCGCGCTCACCCGAGAATTCGCCGATTATCTCCGCGATTTTCGCCTCGCCCTTTCCGGGCGGGACAATCGCTCCGGCGAAGAGCGCGTCCTTTATGTGAAAGTAGCTTATCCGGTCGCGCAGCAGTTCAAAGGCGCTCAGCGGCTCGTATCCGCCGAGGACGAAATTGCCCATGTCGAAGACGCATCCGAGCTCGGGCAGCGCGTCGAGCAGTCTTTTGCAGTCGTCGGGCGACTCGCCGAAGATCCCGGCTTCATTCTCGTGGCAGAGCGTGACGCCGGCGCTTTTCGCGAGTCCGGTCATCTTTGCGAGACGCCCGGCGACCTCGTTGAAGCTCTCGCGGATGTCATGCCCGACTGCGGGGTAGAAGCTGAATATCCTCACGCGGTCAGTGCCGAGAATGCCCGCGAGCTCAATTACCCGCTTCGTTCTCTCGAGCTCGGTTATGAAGTCGTCGGACAGCTTTGATTTCCCGAGCGGAGAGCCGATCGCCGAGACCTTTATTCCCGAGTCGTCGAGCTTTTTCCGGACTTCATTTGCCTCGGCGGGCGTCAGGTCGGCGACATTCTTCCGGTCGATGAACCGTGGCTCGATGTAAGCGACACTGTTTTCACGGAGCATCGCGAGCTGAGTGCCGAAATCATTCGAGTATTCGTCGGCGAAGGCCGAGAGCAGGCAGTTCATATCCTGACCTCGTTCACTTTCTCCTCATTGCCCGAGTCTAGAGCGCGCTTCATCGCGTTCATGATGAAGACCGGTGCGATGAAATCCTCCGGCGATTTCTCGGAAGCCCCGCCGTCAAGAAGCGCGTAGAAAGCCTTGAACTCGGACTCGTAGCAGCCGTCGAGCTTGTATTCACCGGCGGCGAATTTCTTCTCGAGGCTGACGTCCGCGGCGTAGATGTAGTTCCCCTCGATGAAGGACGCCCAGACGTCATAATCCGTATAGCGCACGGCGAAATCGTAAACGCCTGGCTTTCTGTATGCCCTGACCGACTCGGGAAAGTACCCGAACAGCTCGCACATCACCTCGACAAGGTGCTGTGAGTAGAAGAACCAGCCGCCGTGCGGGTTATCCATCGAGACCGGGGCGCGCAGGCTTCCGCCGAGGATTTTGCCGTATTCGCCCGAGTCGCGCGCGGCTTTCAGTTCTCCGACGAATTTCGCGTGCGGGCAGGATGAGCCGCCGCAGAAACGCACACCGTTTTCGCGAAACTCGCGCATTAACGCGACCGAATCATCCTCGTCAATCGTAATCGGCTTGTCGATGAACATCGGGATGCCGGATTTTATGTATGGACGGGCGAACTCATGGTGCTTAGCGCCGTGGCGAGCGGTGATGATCAGCCCGTCGAGTTGTCCGACGAGCGCGTCGGGAGCGCACATTATGTCGACGCCGTATTTGCCGTGTAATTTTTCAGCGGCTTCGCGGTCTTCGCTGTAGACTCCGGCGCACTCAAAATCAGTGTAGAGCTTCTTGTTGTAAACAATGTCGAGAAAAGCGTCGGCGTGCGAGTTCTCACAGCCGAGAATTGCGAATTTTTTCATCTCAGTACACCTTCTCCATTGGATTTTCGGCGTGCACCGTCTCGATGACGCGGATGACCTTGGCGATCTGCTCGGGCTTTATCTCTAGCTCCGCGCCGTTTGTGAGCGTGTTGTAGAGCATCGAGTAGAACGCGTGCACCGCGGTGTCGAACGCGCCGCCGACATAGGACTTCTCATCGTCGTGGGTGACCAGCTTCTCGCCGCAGTAGATCGGAAGCCCATCCGAGTCCTTCAGCGACCCGAAGATTACCGGGCGCCCGGGGTTCTCGCCGTCGACCAGGTACTTTATCCTGTAACCGCTCCCGGTGCCGAGC
>CAKSOR010000458.1 GCA_934477985.1 uncultured Eubacteriales bacterium | reverse complement strand
CGTGAAAACAACCTTAAATCAGCGTTTCCATAGTATCGCGGCTGCGGATGGCGCTCTGACCATTCGCCGTGACATGGGAAGGAAGGTATTCAAATGAAAATCTCGACAAAGGGACGCTACGCGCTTCGGATGATGATTGATCTCGCCGAGCAAGATGGGGAGGGGTACACCTCGCTTAAGGACATCGCCGAGAGGCAGGGAATATCGAAGAAGTATCTCGAACAGATCGTCGCAACCCTGAACAAGACCGATTTTCTGCGGGTCAGCCGTGGCTTTCAGGGCGGATACAAGCTTGCCTATCCGCCGGAGAGTTACACGGTCGGGGACATACTGCGGCTGACCGAGGGAAGTCTTGCGCCGGTCGCCTGCCTGGATTCCGACGCGGCTGAGTGTCCGCGCGGCGATGGCTGCAAGACGCTTCCGCTCTGGCGGGGGCTTGAGAAGGTAATAAACGAGTATCTTGACGGAGTTACGCTGCGGGACATTATCGAATGGGGGCGCGATGGGTATGATTACAATATCTGACGCCGGAGCGTTTATTTAACAGACATGTTCTATAACCCGACTTTAGAGTATGAAAATGGCGATAAAATCGGCATTTTCAAGTCGTGAGGGTTTATCGGACTGATGAAAACAGCCGTGTGAAAGCACGGCTTGAATTATAATGGGGAAGAAAATGGCATATTTTGGGAATGTGAAGAAGGATTTCGGATCCGGGTCATTCATCTCCCGATGAAGGGCGGCGAGGTCGACAAGGTCGGGTTTTAGGGAAACGCTGATTTAAGGCAATACCGCACAATTCACGGCTTGCGCCTTAAGCACGCATCTGCTTGCGTTCTTTTCACCAGTTGCTACGCAACTGGTTCATACGTCACAAAAATTCTTGACGTGGGACCTGCCACGCACCAGTTGCGTCGCAACTGGTCGAATTCTTTGTTTAGTCTGACGAAATAATCCGACGACTTGCGTAGCAAGTCGTGCGCATCCTACGCGCTTAGAATTGCGCGGTATTACCTTAAGGTTGTTTTCAAGCGAAAAAGCCCATAAATTCAAGCCCTTTTCGCGTGAAAACTCCAATTATTCAGCTTATCCTCAGAAGATGTTCGATGAATTTTTCGCGGATGGCGCGCAAAGCACGTCAACTGCATCGGACGGACGGGCGGCATAGCCGCCCGTCCGTCCTGCTTCGCGGCTGCCACGCAGCGTTCGGGCGATAACAAAAGGCTGCCGTTTGACACGACAGCCTTCGCGAATATATAAATCAGTGAACGATGCAACGCTCGGTATCCTTATCGAAGATGTGGAGACGCGAGACATCGAGAGCGACCTTGATGGTGTCGCCGGCTCTTGCGGTCGAACGGCTCGAAACGCGAGCGGTGAGCGACTGCTCCTCGTCAGCTGCGAGGTAGAGGAAGATCTCGTTACCCATGAGCTCAGTGACATCAACGTTGCAGGTGATGACGCTGTCAGCCATGCTGGAGAGATACATCGGCTCGTCGTGGATGCACTCGGGACGGAGACCCGCGATGACTTCCTTGCCGATATAGTCCTTGAGAGCGGGGTTATTGCCCTTCTCGTTGGGGAGCTTTATGGAGTTGCCAGCGAAGTTTACGTAGACATCCTCGCCCTTCTTCTCGAGCTTTGCGTTGATGAAGTTCATCTGAGGAGTGCCTATGAAGCCAGCGACGAAGATGTTGCAGGGAGTGTCATAGAGGTTCTGAGGAGTATCGACCTGCTGGATGAGACCGTCCTTCATGACGACGATTCTCGTAGCCATGGTCATAGCCTCGACCTGGTCGTGGGTGACGTAGATGAAGGTGGTGCCGAGTCTCTTGTGGATCTTGGTGAGCTCGGTTCTCATGGCAGCACGGAGCTTTGCGTCGAGGTTGGAAAGCGGCTCGTCGAGAAGGAAGACCTTCGGGTCACGGACAATTGCACGACCGAGCGCGACACGCTGCTTCTGACCACCGGACAGAGCCTTCGGCTTTCTGTCGAGAAGGTGGGTTATATCGAGGATTCGAGCGGCCTCTTCGACCTTTCTCTTGATCTCTTCCTTCGGAGTTTTGCGGAGCTTAAGACCGAAAGCCATGTTGTCGAAGACCGACATGTGCGGGTACAGAGCGTAGTTCTGGAACACCATCGCGATGTCTCTGTCCTTAGGAGCGACGTCGTTGACGAGCTTATCGCCGATGAAGAGCTCGCCCTCGGTGATCTCCTCAAGACCTGCGATCATACGAAGGGTGGTGGACTTACCGCATCCGGAAGGTCCGACGAAGATGATGAACTCCTTATCCTTGATTTCAAGGCAGAAGTCGGAAACGGCGGTAACGCCGCCCGGATATTTCTTATAGATGTGTTTGAGTGACAGACTTGCCATTGGGTTATTTTCCTCCTGAATAGTTTAAAACGCCTGTGGCGCTTGATTGCTGATTAAGTATTTATCATATTGCGTATAAAATTATACCAGATTTTTGCCTGGATTGGAAGGGGCAATCCTCCAAAATTCACGCCGGTTATTTGGCACTTATGCACAATGCATAGTGCCCGGCTCGTTTTTCGGCGGTTCGTGGATAAGCGTAAATCTTAATTTATTAAAGGCTTCCCGACGCAAACTCTTCGCGAATGGCGGAAAAGCCCGGTCGTTGCTGGTTCTCCCCGCGTTTGTCATATGAGATGGTGGAACGCTCTGAGCATGCGCTCAGTGCGTTCCTTCCCCACACCCACCGGACGCGAACCGCGCCTGCGGCGCGGTTCGCGCGTCCCGCGGCCTTTGGTCGCGGGACGCGCGCCGGGCGGCTATGCCGCCCGGCGCGTGCGACCAGCGCCGTTGGCGCTGCCCGTGTCGCCGGCGTGA
>CAKSOR010000457.1 GCA_934477985.1 uncultured Eubacteriales bacterium | reverse complement strand
GCCTATGACCAGATCGTTTCTATGCTCACCAGGCACAACACGGTTCCCAGCTTTATGAATGGTTCTTCCAGAGAGCTGGAATACAAAGACGGAAAATATATGCTGACTCTGACGGATACCAACGGTGTTCTGTCTGAGTACAGTATTTCCAGTTCTGACCGAAATGTGAGCGTTTCCAAGTCCGGTAATACGCTGACAATCAGTTCGACTGAGCCGTTCAAAGGTTCTGTGCGCATCACGGCGACCCGTAATAATATTCCGGTTGTCAGTGAAAGCGCCAAGTTGATTGCTTATGGCGATCCGAATCTGCAGGATCTGGTTACCGGCGTCGAAAATGCGGATGGTGTGAGTGCCTATCTGAATGTAGAAACGCCGACCGGAACAATGGCGCTGAAAAAGACTTCCGAGGACGGCAAGGTGGAAGGAATCACTCTTACGGTAGCCGGAAACGGAATCAACCAGACAGTCACAACCAATGCCACAGGTGAAATCCAGATTGACGGTCTGACGCCCGGTGTCTATACCGTGACGGAGCAGGGCTATGAGAAGTATGAGCCGCAAAGTGTTCAGCGTGTCACGGTCATTGGCGGAAAAACCACAACCGTGACCTTCAATAATGTACTGAAACGCGGCGAGCTGACGGTAACCAAAACCAGTGAAGACAGTCTGGTGGAGGGTATGAAGTTCCATTTGTACGGCACTTCTCTTTCCGGGATTGCCGTAGATGAATATGCGGTGACCGACAGCAGCGGCAAGGCATATTTCAAAAATGTCCTGATTGGTTCCGGCTATGTGCTGGAGGAAGTGGATACCCCAGTTCGTTATGTGGTTCCTGACAGCCAGACGGCTTCTGTGGAGTGGAATACTGTCACGGAAAAGAGCGTTGCCAATGTGCTGAAAAAGTGGAATGCCACTGTAACCAAGAGTGATCGGGAAGCCGGCACGCCACAGGGTAATGCCTCCCTTGCCGGAGCAGTTTATGGCGTTTATAAAGGCAATCAGCTCATCGACACTTACACGACCGATGCAGATGGTCAGTTTGTCACAGCCTATTATGTCTGCGGCGATGACTGGAGCATCCGTGAAATCAGTCCATCCGAAGGCTATCTGCTGGATGAAACCTCCTATCATGTTGGCGCAGAAGCTCAGCTTTATACCGTGGAATACAACTCCACCGCCAACGATGTGACGGAACAGGTCATCAAGGGAAGCATCGCTCTCATCAAACACACCGATGATGGCGAAACCAAATTGGAAACCCCGGAAGCCGGCGCAGAGTTTTCTGTTTATCTGAAATCTGCCGGCAGTTACGATGCAGCCAGGGACAGCGAGCGTGATTATCTCATTTGTGATGAAAACGGCTTTGCACAGACCAAAGCACTGCCTTATGGAATTTACACGGTCCATCAGGTGTCCGGCTGGGAGGGCCGTGAACTGCTTGCCGATTTTGATGTGTATATCGCAAAGGATGGGCAGGTCTACCGTTATCTTGCCAACAACGCAAACTTTGAGAGTTATATCAAGGTCATTAAAGTAGACGCAGAGACAGGCAAGACCATACCTTACGCAGGCGCAGGCTTCCAGCTTTACCGCCCGGACGGCAGCAAGGTGGAAATGACGTTCACCTACCCGACACCGACTACGATTGATACCTTCTACACCAATGACCAGGGATATCTGGTAACCCCTGAAAAACTGGAATATGGTTCCGGGTATTCCCTTGTGGAAGTATCCGCACCGTATGGCTATGTACTGAACTCTGATCCGGTTTACTTTGATGTGACCGCTGACAATGCAACGGAGGATAGCGCGGTACCCGTGGTAGAAGTGACGAAACCAAACCTGGCGCAGAAAGGCATCATCAAGATCAGCAAATCTGGCGAGGTGTTCGCCAGTGTAACCGAAAATGGTGATCTGTATCAGCCGGTCTATGAGGTGCAGGGACTGCCCGGCGCAGTTTATGAAATTACTGCCGCAGAAGATATTGTTACGCTGGATGGCACGCTTCGTTATTCTGCCGGTGAAGTGGTAGATACCATTACTACAGACGAAAACGGAGCAGCAGAGAGCAAGCCGCTGTATCTCGGAAAATATGAAATTCGTGAAACGACAGCACCGTTTGGTATGGTGCTGAACACCGAAGTCCGTACCGTTGAGCTTGTATATGCTGGACAGGAGGTTGAAGTTACCGAAACATCTGCTTGTCTTTACAATGACCGCCAGAAGGTTCTTGTCACTCTGGATAAAGTCATGGAACAGAATGAAAAGTTCGGTATTGGCATGAACGGTGAAATCACCGCTGTTACGTTCGGTCTTTATGCCAAAGAGAATCTAACTGCCATGGACGGTTCTGCTATCCCGGCAGACGGTCTGCTGGAAATCCTCTCCGTGGATGCAAACGGAATGGCTGCCTGCAAGACGGATCTTCCTTTTGGCAGCTATTATCTGAAAGAGATCTCCACGGATAGTCACTATATGTTGTCCGATACCGAGTACCCGGTGGTATTTGAATATGCCGGACAGGATACGGCCCTTGTAGAGATCAAGGCAAATGACGGAGCTGCCATTGAAAACGATCTGATTTACGGTGAAGTACAGGGTATGAAAAAGGACGACAGCGGCAATGCCCTGGGTGGTGCGCTGATTGGCCTGTTTGCAGCGGACACCGAAGAATTTACAATCGATACTGCAATTCTGACTGCCACCTCCGCAGAGGACGGCAGTTTTTCTTTTGCCAAAGTTCCTTACGGTAACTGGATTGTTCGTGAAATAAAAGCTCCGACAGGTTATGTGCTGTCTGAAAAGACTTATGAAGTGAATGTTGACGAAAACGGCACTGTGATTGAGGTGGAAATCGAGAATACGC
>CAKSOR010000456.1 GCA_934477985.1 uncultured Eubacteriales bacterium | reverse complement strand
GCCTTGAAAAAAGAACAACCGACGATATCTCGCCGGACGAAAGGAAGACAATCGAAATGGATAACGTAAAAATTCTCCCGGCTGAAAAGCTCAAGGAATGGCGCGACATGACCGACAAGCGTATCGCCGAGATCCGCGCCTCGAAGAATATGGAAATCCCCGCAGGAGCGACCGTTTATTACGTCTCGCAAAACGGAAGCGACTTCAACGACGGAAAATCCCCCGCGACCGCGTGGCAGACGCTCGACGTCGTCAACGCGCAGAAGTTCAAGGAAGGTACATATGTATGCTTTGAGCGCGGCGGACTCTGGCGCGGACAGCTGCAAGCGCAGCCCGGAGTGACATATACGGCATACGGCGAAGGCGAAAAGCCGACTTTCTACCGCTCACCCTTCAACGGAGCCGATCCTTCTCTCTGGGAAAAGACCGACGCCGAGAATATCTGGAAGATAAAGCTGACCAAGGACGACGCCGGAACGGTTGTCTTCAATGAAGGCGAGGCTCACGCGATAAAGTGCATAATCCGCACAGAATCCGACGGAAAGACTTTCAACAACACGACCGGCGAGCCCTTCGCAGATTATCACGACCTCACGACCGACCTTCACTTCTACCACGACTACAAGGAAACCGGAGATCTCTACCTCTACAGCGAGCAGAATCCCGGCGAACGTTTCAAGTCGATCGAGTTCAACGTAAAGCAGAACTGCGTGGCGATAAAGGGCGACGGAATCACGATCGACAACTTCAGAATCAAGTACGTCGGCTCGCACGGAGTCGGCGCGGGAACCGTCAAGAACCTGACCGTTCAGAATTGTGAGTTCGGATGGATCGGCGGCTCGATTCAGGCCGAGGGAATCTATGGGCGCAACTACGCGACGAGATACGGCAACGCGGTCGAGATTTACGGCGGCTGCGACACCTTCAACGTCACCGACAACTACATCTATCAGGTCTACGACGCCGGGATCACGCAGCAGTACACGCTCACCGAAAAGGAGCTGGAAAACGGCACGGACAAGAGTCAGAAGAATATGTACTACGCGCGAAACGTCATCGAATACTGCAACTACAGCATCGAGTACTTCCTGGGACTCGGAGATCATCCGGAAAATCCGAGCCGGATGGAGAACTTCCTTATCGAGGATAACCTGATGTGGTATGCCGGCGTCGGTTTCGCCGAGCAGCGCCCTGACCCCAGTGCCTCACACATCAAGGGCTGGAGCGGCGGAAACCGCAATCGTGCGACAGATTACCGGATCAACAACAATCTCTTCGTCGATACGATCGGCGCGATGGTTCAGGTCTGGTCTCAGCTGAAAAATCCCGATGGAAGCGACTCAATGCCGACGCTGAACGGCAATAACTTCGCGGCTCATCTCGGCGACAATTTCGGCACTGTCACTGCGACCGGAGACACCGCCGGATGCAAATTCGGTCCTGGAATTCCGTACTATCTCGGCGAGAGATCTGACGGCGACATCTTCTGGATAGAGGAATAAATTCACAATCTCCGCTTGAAATTCTCCGCGCGTTGTGTTATAATGAGAAAAACAGCCGGTGTCACCCGGCTGACAGAGGAGGAACTACTCATGAAGGACGAATCATTTTTCAAGGAGAACGGGCTCTCGCATGAGATGATCTATGACGGTAAGGTGCTGCACGTCTGCAAGGATCGTGTCAGTCTGCCGAACGGCAAGGAGAGCTTCCGCGAATACTGCCTGCACAACGGCGCGGTCGCTGTCGTCGCGCTGACCGACAAGGACGAGGTCATCTGCGTCAACCAGTACCGCTACGCGGTCGGCAAGGTCACGACCGAGATTCCGGCGGGAAAGCTCGACCACAAGGGCGAGTCGCCGATGGAAGCCGCTCTGCGCGAGCTGCGCGAGGAGACCGGTTATTCCTGTGAGAAGCTCACGCACATCGGCGATCTGCTGTCGTCACCCGCGATACTCTCGGAGGTCATCCACATGTATTTCGCCGAGGGACTGATCCCGGGCGAGACCGACCCGGACGACGACGAATTTCTCGAGCTTGTGAAGATTCCGCTCTCCGATCTCAAGCGGATGATCGTCTCGGGCGAGATTGACGACGCGAAGACTCAGGCGGCGGTGTTGAAAGTGTGTGCCATTCTCGGTAGATAATACTGTCAGAATGCATAAATGAATTTTCAAAACACTGTGAAAAACCGTCAGAATTGATATATACAAATTGGCAAATTTATGATATAATAGTGAAGGATATATAGAATCTGACATCGGGGCTGTACATTTTTTCTGAAAAAATATCTATTGTAAACATATGGAGGAAACTACAATGGCAAATCTCAATGCTTTTGAGGAAAACCAGGAAGTAAAGACCGTTGACGCGACCAAGAAGGTCCGCATCGGTATCATCGGAACCGGCTGGATCGCTGATTCCCACATGGCAGCTTATCTCAAGCAGCCTGACGTCGAGATCGTCGCAGGATGCGATCTGATCCCCGGCAAGGCTGAGGCTTTCTTCAAGAAGCACGGCTGCGAGAACGTCAAGTGCTATCCGAGCGACGAGGCTATGATCGCTGATCAGGCTAACCTCAAGCTCGACGCGGTTTCGGTCTGCACCTACAACCGTCAGCACGCTCCCTGCGCTATCCACGCGCTCAACGCTGGCATCAATGTCATGCTCGAGAAGCCCTTCACCGTTACCACTGAAGAGGCTGTCGAGGTCATGAAGGCTGAGAAGAAGAGCGGCAAGATCCTCTCGATCGGCTTCCAGCCCCGTTTCGACGCTAACATGATCATGGTCAAGAACATCGTTCAGTCGGGCGTTCTCGGCAAGATCTACTACGTTCAGACCGGTGGCGGCCGCCGCCGTGGTATCCCGACTC
>CAKSOR010000455.1 GCA_934477985.1 uncultured Eubacteriales bacterium | reverse complement strand
TGCGGAGCGGAAATCAATCTGTTCCAGACACAGAAGCTTGCGGACGGGAACTGCATCTGCCGCAAGACCTGCCGTAAGAAGGGCTTCAAGGTCTACGACTACGTGCATGCGAATCTGTACGGCGTACAGGCACATATAGCACAGGTCGAGCGCGGTACGAAGCTTTGGAATCACTACTTCGTTCCCCGCCGGAAGACCAAGGACAAGACGCAGAAGCTCAAGAGATTCGGCTCGACACTGTTTGTCGCCGAGGACATCGGACTGATGGCGTACATCCAGAACGACTACAAGTTCTGGATTTTCGGAAAGACAACCCGCGCCTGCGTCTACCGCATCGCCGACCTCCGCGCGTACAACTACGAGGAACGCATAGAGAACACCGGCGGTGACAGCAAGCCGCAAAAGAAGTCCTTCGTCCGTATGGCATTCATCAACACCGAAGGATTGAGCGAGATCTCCGTCGAGATGAGCAACATAAAGGCGTTCGAGAGTCTCCAGAAATATTTCGACAAGCTCTTCGGAGTTCAGAAGACCCTCGGAAACGCCTCGAATATCTGGAAGGCACAGGCCGCGGCAATCAAGAACGCCGCTGCCGGCGTAAGCGCGGCGGTCAGAGGCGACACAGACGCGGCTGAAAAGGTCGGTGAAGCGATAACTTCGCTTGACGCCGCTATCTATGGCGACCGCACCGATCTCATACGCCGTGCCGACGAGGCTCTGGCGGCATTCAATGGTTAATTCAGGCAGCAGACATCTGGAAGGAGAATTCTGATGCAGACATTGCAGGAGTATAAATGCCCCTGTTGCGGAGGCGCGATAGCCTTTGACAGCGAATCTCAGAAGATGAAGTGCCCGTATTGTGACACCGAATTCGAACTGGAAGCGCTCAAGGGTTATGACGCCGAGCTGCAGGGCGATCAGGCTGACGATATGAAATGGGAAACCTCCGCGGGGACCGAGTGGCAGGAAGGCGAGTCCGAGGGACTGCGCACCTATATCTGCAAGTCCTGCGGCGGTGAGATCGTTGGCGACGAGAATATGGCGGCGACGTCCTGTCCCTTCTGCGGGAATCCGGTCGTCATGATGAGGCAGTTCGCCGGTACGCTGAAGCCCGACGTGGTAATCCCATTCAAGCTCGACAAAAAGGCGGCGAAGGAAGGTCTGATGAAGCATCTGACCGGAAAGCGCCTTCTGCCGAAGATTTTCAAGGATCAGAACCATATAGACGAGATCAAGGGAATTTATGTGCCGTTCTGGCTCTTCGACACCGACGTCGACGCGCAGGTGCGCTACCGCGCCACAAAAGTCAGGACATGGAGCACAAGCGACTACAACTACACCGAAACAAGTTATTACATGGTTCATCGCGGCGGAAACATCGGATTCGAACATGTTCCGGTAGACGGTTCCACAAAGATGGCTGACGATCTGATGGAATCCATAGAGCCATACGATTATTCCGGCGCGGTGGATTTCCAGACAGCTTATCTTGCCGGTTATCTCGCGGATAAGTTCGATGTGAGTTCGGAAGAGAGCATCAACCGCGCGAACGAGCGCGTGAAACACTCCACCGAGGACGCGTTCGCCTCAACTGTTTCCGGATACACCACTGTCAGGGCGGAAAACACAAGCGTCCGCTTCAGCGGCGGTAAGGTGAAATACGCGCTCTACCCCGTCTGGCTGCTTAATACCACCTGGAACGGTAATAAGTACACATTCGCGATGAACGGACAGACCGGCAAATTCGTAGGTGACCTTCCGGTCGACAAAGCAGCGGCGAGAATATGGACACTCGTTCTGACGGCAATCTACGGCGTCGCTACATACGCGTTGGTCTGGCTGCTGTACCTTGTCGGGTTATTCTGAGGAGGCAGAGATGAAAAAAAACATACTCATTACCATACTGACTCTCGCTCTCTGCCTGTTCATGGTCGTTCCGGTACTCGCTGAAGGCGAAAACGCAGAGGATGGATTCGCGGACGAATATTACAGACTCATGGATATGGCGTCCCTGTTATCGGACGAGGACGTCGACTCGCTGACCGCGAGGCTCGATGAACTCAGCCTGCGCCAGAAGATGGATGTGGTCATAGCGACGACAGATACGCTCGAAGGAAAAAGCGTAGTAGAATACGCGGACGATCTCTACGACTATTGCAGCTTCGGTTACGGCGCGAATCGCGACGGACTGATCCTTGTCATCAGCATGGAGGACAACGACTGGTATATCTCGACCTGCGGCTACGGCATCACCGCGTTCACTGACGCCGGAATCAAATATATTGGGAAGCAGATAGTCCCGTATCTGTCTGACAGGGATTTTGTCGGGGCTTTCACGACTTACATCACTCTGTGCGATGAATTCATAACACAGGCAAGGACTGACAAACCTTACGACATCAGCAATCTCCCGCGTGAGCCGATGTCGCCCGGCTGGATACTCGCTTGTCTTATCATCAGTTTTATGCTGTCCTGCATCACCGTTGGTAAGATGAAAGCGAAACTCACCACCGTCCGCGCTCAGGCGGCGGCGAACAGCTACATGAAGGACGGCAGCATGAACATAACCGACAGCCGTGAGATGTTCCTCTACAAGAATGTCACAAGAACGAAACGGTCAAGTGAAAGTTCAGGCGGAAGCAGCACACACACTTCTTCTTCCGGTACTTCACACGGCGGAGGCGGAGGAAAATTCTGACATAAGGAGATTTGCATTATGAAAAAGTCAGCAGTCCTCATCATCATGATGGCTGTCATCATCTCATGCTTTTCCGGGTGCGGGAGCAAAACGGCAGAATTTGACGACCTTGAAAACCTGGCGATATCGGCGGCTCTGTCCTATCGCACGCTCGTGTGGAACGGGAGCATG
>CAKSOR010000454.1 GCA_934477985.1 uncultured Eubacteriales bacterium | reverse complement strand
GTTCTCGCGTAGGTGTACTGCGCGTAAGGACCGGTGTTGCCGTCGAAATTAAGCGCGTCTCCGAGGACGAAATTGATGTCCTTGATCCGGCTGTTCGAGAGATAGTAGAAGACTATCGCGCCGACGCCGACAGCCTCGGCGATTTCGTCCTTGTTCTCGATATTCGGGTTCTTCTCGGTCATTATCTCCTTGACCTTCTCGACCGACTCGGCGAAAAGCTCTTTCAGTATAACGACGTTTCCGGCTCTGGTAGAGAGCTTCGAGCCGTTTATCGAGACCGTGCCGTAGGGGACGTGAACGAGATCCTTCGCCCAGTCGTAGCCCATAAGCTCAACTACCTTGAACCACTGTCTGAAATGCAGGCTCTGACCCGCCGAGGTCACATATATACATTTGTCGAAATCATAGGTCTGCTTGCGGTAGATGGCGGCGGCGATGTCGCGTGACGGATAGATCGACGAGCCGTCGTTCTTGAGTATCAGGCAGGGAGGCATTCCGTACTTCTCGAGGTCGACTATTGAAGCGCCGTCGTCGATTCTGAGAAGTCCCTTTTCGCGCAGCTCTTCGACGACCGCGGGGACTTTGTCGTAGTAGAAGCTCTCGCCCTTGTAGCTGTCGAAGGTGATTCCGAGCTGGTCGTAGGTCTTCTGATATTCCTTGAGACTTATGTCGATGAACCACTGCCAGAGCTTCATGTTCTCGGGATCGTGGTGCTCGAGCTTTGTGAACTCATGGCGCGCCTCGTCCTCAAGCTCAGGGTGCTTTTCAGCCTCCTCATGGAACTTTACATAGAGCGCGACTAATTCGTCGCACTGACCCTTCTCGACGGCTTCCTTGTCGCCCCACTTCTTGTAGGCGACGATCATCTTGCCGAACTGAGTTCCCCAGTCGCCGAGGTGGTTTATGCCGACGCACTTGTAGCCGACGAACTCATGGAGCATCTTGAGCGAGTGACCGATGACGGTCGTTCCGAGATGACCGATATGGAAGGGCTTCGCGACGTTGGGCGACGAGTAGTCGAGAACTACGGTCTTGCCGCTGCCGAAACCGAACGAGCCGTACTTCTCGCCCTTTTCGATGATATCGGGAATCAGGCGCGCGTAGTAGGCGGGATTTATCCTGATGTTGAGATAGCCTCCGGCGGTGTTTGCCTCGCCGATGATGTCGTCGGAGAGTCCCTCGGAAAGCGCGGTCGCAATCGCGGGCGGAGCTTTGCGAAGCTCCTTTGAGAGTTTGAAGCAGGGGAACGCGAGGTCGCCTAACTTGTCGTCAGGCGGGTACTCGAGAAATCCCGCGAGATCGTCGGCGGTAAGGGTCGGCGAGGGCGCGAGCGCCGTATACTTCTCGAAGAGCTTATCGGCGATGTGTTTTTTTATCGTGAGCATGGTATTTCCTCTTTAAATTATATAATAATATATTATACCACATTCAGGCGCTTTTAGCAAGGGTATTTTCAACAAATTTTCAGGGATTTTTCGGGGAATTTATCGATAAGGGGGTGCCCGTACGAGAATTCAGACGGGATATGAGCCGCCACCGCGGCTTTTGTTTACAATTTGTGCATTGAAATCGACATGGTATCGAGTTATAATATATTAAAGCAAAAAACAGGGCGCCACGGTCTTCCGCTGCTGTCCTGACAAAACGGAGGAACTGAAAATGTTCAATATAAAAATTGAAAAGACCACACATCCGAAGCAGAAGCCCGATATGAATAAGCTCGGGTTCGGCAACTACTTCACCGACCATATGTTCGTCATGAACTACACCGAGGGACAGGGCTGGCACGATGAACGCATCATCCCATATCAGAACTTCTCGCTCGACCCGGCTTCGATGGTATTCCACTACGCGCAGGAGATGTTCGAGGGACTCAAGGCGTACAGAACTCCCGATGGTCACATCCAGCTCTTCCGCCCGCAGAAGAACATCGAGCGCATGAACCGCACCAACGAGCGCATGTGCATTCCGCAGGTCAACCCGGATGATGTTCTCACCGCCATAAAGACGCTCGTGGCGACCGACGCCGACTGGGTTCCGACCAAGGAGGGCACTTCGCTCTACATCCGTCCGTTCATCTTCGCGACTGACCCGCATCTCGGCGTACATGTTTCGAAGACCTATATATTCTGCATCATCCTCTCGCCGGTAGCGGCTTACTACGACGCCGGACTCGACCCGGTGAAGATCTTCATCGAGACCGAGTATGTCCGCGCTGTCAGAGGCGGAACGGGCTTCACGAAGTGCGGCGGAAACTACGCCGCTTCGCTCATCGGACAGAAGAAGGCTGAGGAGCTCGGCTACGCGCAGGTTCTGTGGCTTGACGGTATCGAGCACAAGTACATCGACGAGGTCGGCGCGATGAACGTCTTCTTCGTCATCGACGGCGAGGTCATCACCCCGACTCTCGAGACCGGAAGCATTCTCCCCGGCGTCACCCGTATGTCCTGCATCGAGCTTCTGAGAAGCTGGGGCTATAAGGTCACTGAGAGAAAGCTGGCGGTACAGGAGGTCATCGACGCTCAGAAGGCCGGCAAGCTCGACGAGGCGTTCGGAACCGGCACGGCGGCTGTCATCAGCCCGATCGGCGAGCTGAACGACAACGGCGACAAGATGATCGTCAACGGCGGCAAGATCGGCACGATCGCGCAGAAGCTCTACGACAATCTCACCGGAATCCAGTGGGGCAAGCTCCCGGACACGATGGGTTGGACCGTAAAGGTAAACTGAGCCAAAAAGAATATTCGGGGTGGTCGTTGAGACCGCCCCTTTTTTGCAAAGGAGAGTATTCTGAGAAAAACGCTGATTTAAGGCAATACCGCATAATTCTAAGTGCGTAGGATGCGCACGACTTGCTCCGCAAGTCGTCAGATT
>CAKSOR010000453.1 GCA_934477985.1 uncultured Eubacteriales bacterium | reverse complement strand
AGTCCAGTCCTCGAGTATCTCGCCGATCTTAAGAAGGAACATGATGCTCGAAGCCGTCTTGAAATCGAGTCTGAGCACCGAGACGGTAACCGCCGTCGCGTCAAGCACCGGCACGTCGATCTTTCCCCTGAAGATATGCGCAAGCCCGGCTTTCAGGTATTTCAGCGACCTGAGCACTGTGAAAGCGTTGAGTATCCAGGTCGGAAGTATCAGCTTGCCGAGATAGCGGCGCGCGATTGTGCCGACGATGCGGTCCTCAAACTCACGGCTCATCTCGCGTCCGGTGTGTGCCGGAACAAGCGCCTTGTTGTCCTCGTCGTCAATTCTGAACGCGGCGAGCGCCTTCACGAGCGATGCTTTGGTACAATTATAGAATATCACGGCGTCGCGCGTGCGGTCGTAGACCTTGACGTCCTTGACGCCGTCAATGTTGCGGATGTAATATTCGACGACATCGGCTTCGGACAAAGTCAGGTGCGGACGGTCAAGTCTGACGCGAAGCCTGTTCTTTGATTCATGTAAAATTTTCCACTTCATAGCGAATCTCTCCGAAAAAAGCGCCGGGAGCGTTTTACCCCCGGCGGCAGGCTCATTCAGCCGAATCCTGCGCTTCTTCGGTCTTCTCCTCAGCCTCAGCTTCGATGACCTCGTCGTTTGCGCGCGACTCGTTGATCTGCTTTGCGTCGGCGTAAATATCGTCGGCGTTCTCCTTGATGTTGGTAGCGGTCGTCATTACGCACTCCTTAGCGCGGAGCACAGCGGCGGTGACGTGAGTGTAGAGCTTCTTTGCGTCCTTGCTCGAAAGGAGTTTGATTCCGGCAGTTCCGAAAAGCACTCCTCCAGCGAAAAGTCCGATCTTTTTAAGGTTCATAACGGGTTCCTCCTTTATTTTTTCTTATTATTATACAACAATATCCGTGGTTTGTCGACTCCATTCGGACGGATTTTCCGAATTTCTGTACTCATTCGGTGATACGCCCATCACATCGCGGAACGCCTTCGCAAACTTCGAGGCGTTGTCGTAGCCAAACCGCCCGGCGATCTCGATGACCGTCGAGTCGCTGTCACGCAGCAGCTTTGCCGCCGCCCGCATCTTCTGCGCGCGGGAATGCGCGTATATCGAGACTCCGTAGACCTCTTTGAAACTGCTTTTTATCTGTGTGCCCGAGATATGGAAGACTGAGCTCAGCATATCGAGCGTCACCCGCTCATCCATATGGTCGGCGAGATAGCGGCTGACATCGCGCGCCAGATTCATATGCGATCTTGAGACGCTGTGCCGCGCGGTCTCGGCGGGGTCGGTCTCGAGAGCCGACAGGAACAGGAAAAGTTCGAGCAGCTTGACCTTGTAATACCCGCCGCGGATAGCCTCCGGAACATTGTAAAGCTCCGAAAAGATATGCGCGATATGCTCCGATGAGCGCGCGATGAAGCCGTTCTTCGCGCAGAACTTCCCGCGCAGATTCCCGGGACTGACGTTCACATCGTCCAGAAAGCAGGACAGACACCGCGGAGCTTTCGAAGTGTCGACAGTTATCGTTATGCCCTTGTAGAATCCGAGCGGAAAGAAGGCGTCGCGCCGGAAGCTCACCTTGTCCGAGATGAGTATGTCGCCGGGCGCTAAGTATCCGAAGCCGTTTCCGAGCGCGAACTCGGCGCGTCCCTCAAGACAGTGGTCGATCTCGAACCCACCGCCCTGCTCTTTTCCGCCATTCATTCCGTGCGCTTTTATTTCATTGACCTCAAGTGAGATTCCGGGGAAGACATCGTATCTCCCGCCGCTCATTTCTTTCCGAAAAGCCCTAAGAATCCGGGCTTCTTCTCATACGCCCCCGACTCGACCGAAACGAGATCATATCCGGTGTCGGCGATCGTCTGCTTCAGCTTTTCGCCATCGAGCGGAGAGTCGCTGATAATGACCGTCTCGCCCTTTGAGTGCGACGACGTGACCTTCTTTACGTCGAAAGCGGCGCGCACGGCGTCGTTTATGTGCGACTCGCACATGCCGCACATCATTCCGTCAATTTTGCAGATAGTCTGTGTCATACTACGATCAATCCTTTCCTTTTTCTCTGCCGAGGAGGTACGCGGCGATCCGCTTCACTCCTCCCCTGAGCAGTATGAACGCTATTATGACTCCCGCCGAAAGGCAGAGGTCGGTGATATTTTCCATGCGGACATCCTCCTTTTTATGGACATCCGACTCCCTGCGCGTGAATCACGACGCGATCCATCGCCTGAAGGCTCTCGGCCGAGAGCTCGGCGAGCATCGAGCAGATAGGACCGAGCGCTTCCTTACGATCCTTGAAAAGACCCTTGTGGGTCTTAAACAGAAGCTCGAAATAGTCGCTGTAGCGCTCCGCCGTGTCGCAGCCGGTCTCGGTCAGGAAAGCCGCTCCGTAGCGGTCCTTCTCGATGAGCCCGCGGTCGGCGAGATTCTCGAGCATTGTGTGAGCGCTCGGCTTCGCGATTCCGAGCTCGGAAGCGATCTCTATCCCGCGGACTCCGCGGCGCTTGGAGGACTCAGTCTCATCGCCGGTCGCCTGATCCTGCCCGAGTCTCAACATGGTGATGAGATATTTTATATTTGACGCAGTGAGGGTGAACGAATCCCCGCACGCGATCGTTTTTCTTGCCATTGCCATCTCCTTTCGGACCGCCGGCGCTTGCCCTCGCGAGCCGCGCGGCGATTCCTTTAAGGATAAGCTGAATAACTGGAGTTTTCATGCGAAAAAAGGGTTGAATTTTTGGCTTTTTTCGCGTGAAAACAACCTTAGGAATAAGCTGAATAAATGGAGTTTTCACGCGAAAAAGGCTTGAATTTATGGGCTTTTTCGCCGTGAAAACAACCTTAAATCAGCGTTTCCTTAAATC
>CAKSOR010000452.1 GCA_934477985.1 uncultured Eubacteriales bacterium | reverse complement strand
TCAAAAATATCATCTGCTTCTCGCTGCCATACCTGCTTTCATACTTCTTGCAGACCCTGTACGGCATGGCTGATCTTTACATAATCGGTCAGTTCGACCCGGTCGCGTCGACTACAAGTGTCGCGGTCGGCTCGCAGTGCATGCACATGCTGACCGTCATGCTGGTCGGACTCGCGATGGGCTCGACCGTCTCTATCGGACAGGCGATCGGTCGCGGCGACCGTAAAAAAGCCTCGCTCGACATCGGCAACACCGTGACTGTCTTCATGCTGATCTCAGTCGTCCTGACAGCTCTGCTGCTGATCCTCAGAAAGCCGATAGTATCGGTGATGTCGACCCCGGCGGAGGCGGTAGATGGCGCGGTCGGATACCTGACCGTTTGCTTCATCGGAATCCCGTTCATAACGGCGTACAATATCATCGCCTCGATCTTCCGCGGGCTTGGCGACTCGAAGAGCCCGATGTACTTCATCGCGGTCGCCTGCGCGGCGAACATCGCGCTCGATTATCTCTTCATGGGCGTTTTCGGGCTCGGACCGGTCGGCGCGGCGCTCGGAACGACGATCTCGCAGACGATAAGCGTCGTCGTCTCGCTGATCGCCATCAAAAAGCGCGACACCGGAATAAAGTTCGCCAAAAGCGACTTCCACCCGGTGAAGGGCGTCGTCGGGCAGATAATGCGCGTCGGACTTCCGGTCATGCTCCAGGACGGATTCATACAGATTTCGTTCATAATCATAACGATAATCGCGAATCGGCGCGGACTCACAGACTCCGCCGCCGTCGGAATCGTTGAGAAGATCATCGGTATATTCTTCCTGATCCCGTCGTCGATGCTCTCGACAGTATCGGCGCTCGGCGCGCAGAATATCGGCGCCGGCAAGCGCGAACGCGCGGTCGCGACGCTGAAATACGGCATTCTGATCGCCGCGTCGTTCGGATTTGTCGTCTCGATAATCACGCAGTTTGTCGCCGAACCGATTGTCTCGCTCTTCACCGACCCGACCGACGGAGCGGAGGTGATTGTCCGCGGCGGACAGTACCTGCGCGGCTATGTCTGGGACTGCTTCTTCGCCGGAATGCAGTTCAGCTTCAGCGGTTACTTCTGCGCAGTCGGGCGCTCGGAGCTGTCGTTCCTGCACAACATCATCTCGATTCTCACGACCAGAATTCCCGGCGCGTACCTGACCTCGAAGCTCTTTCCGCGGACGCTTTTCCCGATGGGACTCGCGTCGGCGGCGGGCTCGCTCGTCTCGACAATCGTGTGCGTCATCGCCTTCATTATAACTGAAAACAAACGAAAGGAAAAAGCCTGATGGACAGAAAACTCTTCAAGATCGGCGATATGGCGAAGCTCTTCAACCTGAGCGTCAGCAGCATCCGCCACTACGAGGCGCTCGGTCTGCTGACCCCCGAATATACCGATCCCGAGACCGGCTACCGATATTACAGCACGCGCCAGTTCGAGGCGTTCAACTCGATACGCTATCTCCGCGCGCTTGATATGCCGCTCGACGAGATCACCGACTTCTTAAAGAATCGCGATGTCGAGGTCATCGAGGAAAAGCTCCGTTGGCAGAAGGAGACCGTCTCGGCGAAGATCGCCGAACTGAAGCGCATCGAGCGCAAGATCGACAACCGTTTAAGACAGCTTTACGACGCGCGGAGTTCGGTGCTCGATAAGCCGGAATTCGTCGAAGTCCCTCCCTGCCGCGTGTTCTGGGTCGAGAAATCAATCACGGTGCACGACTTCCACGATATGGAAGAGCCGACGATCAGACTCGCGGAGGCGCAGGACGAGGCGGTGATCTTCCTCGGGAAGGTAGGCGTCGGAATCTCGAAAAAGAAGCTGTGCGAGGGAAAATTCTCGAGTTACGACGGAATCTTTCTGGTGCTCGACGACGACGACCGCTTCGAGGCGAATGGGAATGGAAGCATGACCGAGCTTCCGGCGGCGCTCTGCGCGTCGGTGAGATTCTGCGGATGCCATACCGAAGCGCCCGAGCGGTATGAGCTGCTGATGAAGTTCATCGAGGAGAACGGCTATGAGCCCGCGGATTTCTCGCGCGAGATCACGATGATCGACTACGGCTTCACAAACGACACCGAGAAATTCGTCACCGAAATACGAATCCCGTGCGGTCGCTGCGCGAGGAGTAAGAAGTAAGAGTGAAAAGTGAAAAAGTAAGGAAGGAAACCGGCTTGCCGGTTTCCTTATTTATAAATGGAAGAAATTTCCGCGTACCGCGGAAATTTCCTCCACACCTCTTTATTTTTCACTATTACTTCTTACTTTGAGCGACTCGCCCGGCGTAACGCCCCAGTAGGAGCGGTATGTCGCGATAAAGTGTGCTTCGCTTGAGTAGCCGGTCTCGAATGAGGTGTTGATAATGCTTGAACCCGATTGCAGTAGCTCAAGCGCGCGGGTCATCCGCAGATCGGTCAGGTATTTCTTATAGGTTGAGCCGGTCGCGGTCTTAAAGTCGAGATTCAGCTTGGATTTCCCGACGCCGTACTGCGCGGCAAGCTCCTCGAGTGTCAGCGGCTTCGCGAGATTTGACGCGACAAAGTGCAGCACGTCCTGCATGTAGGTCACCCGGGAGCTGATAAGCTCACCTCTTCCGGAGTTAATAATGTCGAGCGTCTTTTTTATGATCAGCGCCGAGTAGAGCGCGGAATAGGCGCGATCCTCAGTGTGGTCACTCATCATGAGGCAGAGCCGTTCGATCTCATCCATCTCAACACCGTTAGGAAACGCGTATGCCAGATTCACGCCGCTGAAAACGCTCATGTCGAGCAGCTCGGACGGGAGGAGACTCATAACATCCCGACGTATGGATACTATGTTCCTCCGATACGTCGTTATGCCGGCGGTGTTTGCCC
>CAKSOR010000451.1 GCA_934477985.1 uncultured Eubacteriales bacterium | reverse complement strand
GCCCTGTCCTTCCCGATCTCAGCCGATTTTATCATCGACTGATTCCACCACTCCTCATCAAGCCGCATCTCGGGAATGCCGCGGAGATTCATCAGAGCGCCGCTTGAGACAAGTGAGTTCAGATTACGTCCGAGCGCGTATGTGATGTCATATGTATCGTCCTGCGACGCGACGGCGGTGTTGATCTTGCTGAAGAGATCGTCGGGAATCACTTCTATGACATTCATCCTGAACCTGTACTTGTCCTCGAGGAAGCGGTTGCGGTTGTAGATCGCGTCGTCGATTATCTCACCGGTCATCTGCTCGAAGTCGAGGTAGGTGTACATGTCCCAGAAGTTCTCGGCATTGAGTATCGTGAACTCGTCGCCGCCGCAGTCAAGCTCGGGATAGTCGTAGGTGTCCGTGACCGGCTCTTCAATCCCGCCGCCCGCGGTTGTCGTCACGGGGACGTCGGTAGTTTCGCCGCAGGACACAATAAGCGCGCTGAGGATCAGAAGCAGGGAGGTAATTTGTCTTTTCAACATAAATTCCGGATCTCCTTTATAGATATTTTTACATTTTGCTGCTTGTATTATAGCATTAATTCTGATATAATACAAGTCATGGAAAGTCAACAGATAGTCAGAATCGGACAAGGAGGGGAAATTATGAAGCATTTTGAGTCGGTTTACGAGCACAGCGAGGCAAAGTTCATGTTTTACAGTCAGGGCGTCTCGACTCCGCACTTCCATTCGCACGCCGAGCTGAAATTCAATATGCGCGGGAGGATAGAGGCGACGCTCGGCGACGAGAGATTCATTCTGGAACCCGGCATGGGAATCATCGTCTTCCCGTATCAGCGGCACGCCTACCGGAATATCGACAACAGACAGGTCTGTCTTATCCAGCTCCCATCTGACGCTGGCAGCGCGTATTCCGAGATTTTCGCGAGGAAGCGCCCGGAGTCGCCGGTCTTTCGCGACACGGGTGTCATTATGAGTCTGCTTGACGGAATCTGCGACTACAACCGCAAAACGCCGGACAGCGCGCTGAAGACCGCCACGATGAACGGGTTCGCGTCCGGAATATTCGGCATGCTGCTCTCTGAGACGAAGCTCATCGACGCGTCCGCTTCCGAAAGCAGTCAGACAGCCGACCGCATAATTGATTACTGCGCAAAGCACTTCACCGAGCCGCTGTCGATTGAAAGCGTCGCGGCGGAGCTGTTCATCTCCCCGCGCCAGATTTCGCGGATACTTTCAGGGCGGTTCAATGTCAGCTTCCGCGGCTTCATAAACAGTCTGCGTGTCCAGCAGGCGGTGAAGCTGCTGTCGCTGACGACGCTTAATGTCAGCGAGATCGCGTATGAATGCGGTTTTGAGAGCCTTTGTACCTTCAACCGCGTCTTCCGTGAGTTCGCCGGTCAGACCCCGACCGGAGTGCGTCAGAGCGGACGCGCCATGCTACGCTGAAAAATTTTCAATTACCCCCTTTACAACTCCCCCGCGCGGTGGTATAATATATAGAAAAAGATTGGAGAACCAAAATGAGCTACAAGACCGATTTCATTGAATTCATGGTGAGAAGCGGAGTCCTCCGCTTCGGAGATTTCACGACCAAGTCGGGCAGAAAATCGCCCTACTTCGTAAACACCGGAAACTACAGAACCGGCGCGCAGATGTCAAAGCTCGGCAAGTACTACGCCGAGTGCCTGAAGAACAACGTAGGCGAGGACTTCGACGTCCTCTTCGGACCGGCTTACAAGGGCATCCCGCTCGCGACTGTCACCGCCTGCGCGCTCTACACCGAGTACGGCATAGACAAGCCTTATTGCTTCAACCGCAAGGAGGTCAAGGATCACGGCGAGGGCGGAAACATGGTCGGCGCGAAGCTCTCTGACGGCGACCGCGTCGTCATCATCGAGGACGTCATCACCGCCGGAACGGCAGTCCGCGAGACTCTCCCGCAGTTAAAGGCTGCCGCCGACGTGAAGGTTGAACACATGATCATCTCGGTCGACCGCATGGAGCGCGGTCAGTCGGGAACTACCGCCATAAAGGAGATAGGCGCTGAGTTCGGCATAAAGGTGCATCCGATTGTCACCGTCCGCGACATAATCGGGCATCTCCACAACCGCGAGATCGACGGCAGGGTGGTTCTTGACGACGAGATCCGCGCACGTATGGAGGAGTACCTCGACAAGTACTGCGAAAAATGAGTCCGACGATAAAATATCTCCAGGAGTATCTCCGTTCAAAGGATTATCAGGGCGGCAATCCGACGCCGTATTTCCACAAGCTGGTCGAGGAGGTCGGCGAGCTGTCCCGCGCGATTCTGCTTGAAGAGCCGCATACAGACGGCGTGAACATCAAAGACACGGTCGACGAGGAGATCTGGGATGTCATATATTACGCGCTCTGCGTCGCCAACGAGCTTGGCGTCGATATGGATGAGGTCATTAAATTAAAAGAGGATTACAACAATAAGCGTTATAATCCCGAATCGAGGTATGACCCGAAGTGATTAAATTAAGACCGGTCAGAAGGGAAGACGCGGCGGTGCTCGTCGGGATCTACCGCCCATATGTCGAGGAGAAGACCGCGTCGCTTGAGTACGACACGCCGACGGTTGAGGAATTCACCCGCCGTATAGAATCAATTTCGGCGGAGTTCCCGTACATAGTCTGCGAGGTCGACGGCGAGGTGGTCGGCTATTCCTACGCGCACAAGTTCAAGGAGCGCTTCGGCTACCGTTTCTGCGCCGAGCTGACCGTATACCTTAAGGAGGGCTTCGGCAAAAAGAGACTCGGCACGAGACTCTATTCGGCGGTCATCGAGCTTCTCGGGCTTATGGGCTACAGAAATCTCTACGGTGTCGTGACCGACCCGAATCCCGGGAGCTTCGCGC
>CAKSOR010000450.1 GCA_934477985.1 uncultured Eubacteriales bacterium | reverse complement strand
TCGTTGTCATCTCGCTCCCGCTGATAATTCTCTTCCTGATCTTCCGCAAGAAGGTCATGGCGGGCGTCGCGAGAGGGGGCACGAAGGGATGAAGAAGACTGCTTCAATACTGCTGGCGGCGCTTCTGGCGGCAGGCACGCTCACGGCGTGCCACGGCTCGCGAGGGCTCGAACCCTTTGAGATGCCCGACGGTCTTGACCCAGACAAGGAGTACACGATAACCTTCTGGGCAAAGAACGACACCAACAAGGCTCAGACCAACATCTATTCGAAGGCGATAAGCGATTTCGAGGCGCTTTATCCGAATATCAAGGTCGACATGCGGCTCTACACCGACTACGGTCGAATCTACAACGATGTAATCACGAACATCGCGACCCAGACCACGCCGAACGTCTGCATAACCTACCCCGACCACATCGCGACCTATCTGACCGGCGTGAACACAGTCGTCCCGCTCGATGAGCTTATCGACGACGAAAAGTACGGGCTGGGCGGCAGCGAGGTTAAGTTCGACTCGCCGACAAAGGATGAGGTCATACCGAAGTTTCTCGGGGAGTGCAATTTCGACGGACACTATTACGCGCTGCCCTACATGCGCTCGACCGAGGCGTGCTATGTGAATAAGACATATGTCGAAAAGCTCGGCTACGAGCTTCCCGACGTGCTGACCTGGGATTTCGTCTGGGAGGTCTCGGAAGCCGCGATGGCGCAGAATCCCGACGGGACTTACAAGGTCAACGGGCAGAAGGTGCTGATTCCCTTCATCTACAAGTCGACCGACAACATGATGATCCAGATGCTGATGCAGAAAGACGCCGGTTATTCGACAAAGGACGGCGAAATTCTGATCTTCAACGATACGACCCGCTCGCTGCTTGAGGAGATTTCAGTTCACGCGAAATCCGGCGCGTTCTCGACCTTCAAGATTTCGAGCTATCCCGCGAACTTCCTGAACGCAGGACAGTGCATCTTCGCGGTCGACTCAACCGCCGGAGCTACCTGGATGGGCACTGACGCGCCCCTGCTTGACATAAGTAAAGAGGACATTGTCGAGTTCGAGACCGAGGTCCGACTCATCCCGCAGTTCGACACAAAAAATCCGAAGATGATCTCGCAGGGACCGTCGGTCTGCGTCTTCAACAAGAAGGATTCCGGCGAGGTGCTGGCGTCATGGCTCTTCACACAGTATCTGCTGACCAACGACGTGCAGATCGCCTACTCCGGGACTGAGGGCTATGTGCCGGTCACCTCGAAGGCGCAGAACTCGGCTGAGTACAAGGACTACCTGTCGCGGATCGGCGAGGACAACTCGACCTACTACGACGTAAAGATAAAGGCGTCGGAGCTCCTGCTCGACAACGTCTCGAACACCTTCACGACGCCGGTCTTCAACGGTTCGGCTTCACTGCGCGACGCTGCCGGACAGCTTATTGAGAACGTCACAAAATCGGTGCGCCGCAAGGCGACTGTCGACGACGCCTATATCGACAAGCTGTATTCCGACATGAACTCACTCTATCGGCTCGACCAGAAGGGAAGCACAACCGCCGGAAAGACCGATCTCGGTCCGCTTCCGACCGAGGCAAAGGCGCTTCTGATCACGCTTGCCGCCGTCTGGCTCGCGATCGCGGCGTATTTTGGGGTCAATACGTATAAAAAATCTGTCAGCAAGAAAAAATCTATATAAAAATTCAAAGAAAATTTGCAAAAGACTTGACTTTCTGAGAAAACTGTTGTATAATGATATTGTATCAATCCGAACCACAAGGCTTCGGAAAAATGAAGGAGATTTTTGACAATGAAAAAAATCATCGCACTTGTCATGGCACTTACCATGATCTTCGCAGCTGTCGCTTGCGGCGGCGAAAAACCCGACGTGAAGTCCGAGGGCGTTATGACCTACGCTGAGTATGTCGCCGCTGACCTTGAGTCTGAGGTTGTCATCGAGGCATATGTCCAGGCTAAGCAGTCCTGGTGGGAGGACAAGGCAACCGTCTACGCACAGGATAAGGACGGCGCTTACTTCCTCTACAATATGGCTTGCTCCGAGGCTGACTACGCAAAGCTCACCACCGGAACTAAGATCAAGGTCACCGGCTATAAGGCTGAGTGGTCGGGCGAAGTCGAGATCATCGACGCTACCTTCGAGATCGAGGACGGCAATTATGTCGCAAAGGCACTCGACGTGACCTCGCTGCTCGGCAAGGACGAGCTCATCAAGCACCAGAACGAGTTCGTATCGTTCAAGGGCATGACCGTTGAGGCATCGAAGGACGCTGACGGCAACGAAGCGGCTTTCCTCTACAACTGGGACGGCTCGGGCGAGAAGGGCAGCGACCTGTACTTCAACGTCTCGCTTGACGGCAACACCTACAGCTTCACCGTTGAATCCTACCTCTGCGGACAGGACACCGATGTTTACAAGGCAGTCGAGGGACTGAAGGTCGGCGACAAGATCGACATGGAAGGCTTCCTCTACTGGTACAACGGCGTCAACCCGCACATCACCTCGGTTAAGACCGCGAAGTAAGTAAACAAAAGCAAAAGGGCAGAGAAATTCCTCTGTCCTTTTTTATCAGAGTCGTGATATGAAAAGAAAAAGCAAATCAGATGAATTGTTCTACTCGGAATCCAACATGAGAGAGCTTGACGACAGTATCAAGCAGTTAGAGCGAGGGCAGGTGGTCATGACGACGCTTGAAGAGCTCGAGCGCATGAGCAAAGACGAGAATAGCCAGTTCAAAAAAACTAAATTCAGTAGCAAGGAAAACAGCAAAGAATAAATACTACCCTGAACTGTTACTAACCCATTTTTCGCCAACAAACCCATAGCTCACCAATAACCTTCTGTTTGAAAAGGTGTAGGGGAGGGTGGAGAGGTGTC
>CAKSOR010000449.1 GCA_934477985.1 uncultured Eubacteriales bacterium | reverse complement strand
TCCATCCTCGGCGTGTGGCGGGACGAATTCGACAAGTTTGCCGGATACGACTACTGCCTGTCCGTCCTGGAGGGTACGGCGGCCCGCAAGGCCGACACGATCAGGCACATGGCAGGTAAGAGCCTGCAGGTATTGGTGATCAACTATGAATCCGCGTGGCGTATGGAGAAGGAATTGGCCGGGTGGAGGCCCGACATGATCGTTTGCGATGAGGGGCATAAGATCAAGACCCACAATATCGCGGCGAGCAAGGCCATGCATCGGCTGGCGGTCAAGGCGAAATACCGCCTGCTGCTGACCGGCACGGTGATTACGAACAAGCCCATTGATGTGTTCTCGCAATACAAGTTCTGCGACCCGGCCATCTACGGGAATTCCTTCTATCAATTCCGGAACCGCTACTTCGATATGGTGGGCTTCGGCGGATACACGCCGGTGATGAAGCGATCCATGGAGGGCGAATTCACGGAGCGCTTGCACAGCATCGCCTTCCGGGCCACAAAGGCCGAATGCCTCGACCTTCCGGAATTCACCGATATTGTGCAGCGGATCGACCTTGAGCCTCAGACCATGCGGATATACCGGCAGCTCGTCCGGGATAGCTACGCGGAGCTGGCCGAGGGCAGCGTAACCGTCACCAACGTACTGTCGCAGCTGCTACGGCTGTCGCAGCTGACAGGCGGGTACGTCGGGAACGACGATGCCGGAGGCGTTACGCAGGTATCGACGGCCAAACTGGACGCCCTGGCCGATCTGGTGGACGGCGCGGTGGCGGATGGCCGGAAGATCGTGGTAATTGCCCGGTTCGTGCCGGAGATTCATGCTATCGGGAAGATGCTCGAGAAGAAGAAAATCCGATATGCGCAGATTTCCGGGGAGATCAGGGATCGGGACGAGCAAATCGCCGCCTTCCAGAATGATCCGGACGTGCCGGTATTCATCGGGCAGATTGCGACGGCGGGCCTGGGAATTACGCTGACGGCAGCCTCGCTCATGGTGTTCTACTCGCTGGACTACTCAATGAGCAATTACGAGCAGACCCGCGCCCGCATCCATCGCGTGGGCCAGAAGAACGAATGCACCTACATCCATCTGGTCGCCCGAGGGACGGTTGACGAGAAGGTGCTCAAGGCCCTGCATGATAAGGCCAATCTGGCGAAATCGCTGGTGGATGATTACCGGGCCGGAATGAATCCCTTCAACTGAGAAGGTTGGAAATCCGGAGGATTTCCAAGTTTCCGGCAAAGCCGGAAACCGCGGACGGTCAAATTGGAAATTTGAGCGCCGCGCCCTATAGGAGGTGCAATGGACGGAAACATGCTGGAATGGGCCGACCGCCTGAAAGCCCTGCGAGACCGCAAGGCGGAATTGGAGGCCGAGCTCAAGGACATCAACGCCCGGATCGATGATGCCGACTGGCACCTGTCGAATCTGATGGCGGAATCCGAGACGCAGAATTTCACCCATGCGGGGACGATGTTCTGCCTCACGACCAAGACCCGGGCCAGCGCCAAGGCTGGCCGGAAGGACGATCTGTTCGAGGCGCTGCGCGGCGAGGGCTACGGCGACATGATTACCGAGACGATCAACGCCAATAACCTGTCCGCCTTCGTGAAGGAGCAGATTGCCGAGCACGGGGATACGCTGCCGGAATGGCTGGAAGGCCTGGTGAGCGTATTCGAGAAAACGACGGTGGGTGTGCGCAAGGCCGCCCGATAAGAAAGGAAAAGCATATGAGCAAAAATACGGAAATCGCGGTTGTCAATAACTTCACGGCCCTCAAGGATTTCAACCTGGCCGAGGCCATGGCCTCCGAATTGAGCGGCATGAATATCTCCTTTGACCGGGTGTCCGTCCCGGCAGCGGGCGGCCTGGCCTACGAGCTCCCCGGGGAAATGCCCGGCGAGACCGATATGGCGAAGGAATTCACTGGCGTGATCCTCTACCACCATCCCATGTTCACCTATTACCGGGATACCTTCTCGGGCGGCAACAATCCCCCGGACTGTGGCTCCTACGACGGCGTGATGGGCACGGGCGATCCGGGCGGGCGCTGCGACAAATGCCCGCTGAACCAGTTCGGCAGCGGCGCGAATGGCGGCAAGGCCTGCAAGAACAAGCGCCGGGTGTACATCCTGCGCGAGGACGAATTGATCCCGATTCTGCTGACGCTGCCCACGGGCTCCATGCGGGAATTCTCCGTGTACATCAAGCGCCTGCTGACGAAGGGCAAGAAATCCTCTGCCGTGGTGACGAAGTTCTCGCTCAAGAAGGCGACGAACGCGGGCGGCATCGCGTACAGCCAGGCACAGTTCGCGGTGGATCGGCTGCTGTCGCCCGAGGAAATCCCTTACATCAATGCGCTGGCGGATCAGGTGAAGGCGCTGGCTACCGGCGTCGCCTACGATACCGAAGCGGGTGCCAGTGAGGAAATCAATCCGTTCACCGGGGAGATCATGAACGCGCAGCCGCTGTAATGAACGACCATGCCGGAGGGTGGAACCCCCATCCTCCGGCCCCATGGAGGGCTTATGAATTACCGTTGTGAAACCGATCCCGAGCGGATTAAAGATTATGTTCAAAACGCCGCCGTGGTCGCCTTCGACTTTGAAACCTCGCCGCTGATCCAGTATCGGGATGATCCGCGCGCGTCCCTGGACGCCCATCGCGCCTGCATCGTCGGTGTGAGCCTGTCGGTGGCCGAGGCCAGCGCCATCTATATCCCATTGGAGCATATGGAGGGCGGCAACGCCGAGCCGGACGATGTGATCCCGCTGCTGGCCGAATTGGTATGGACGAATCCGGGCGTCGTGAAAATCGCCCACAATCTGGCATTTGAATCCATGTTCCTCTATGCCCTGGGGATCATTGTGCAGCCTCCGTGCTAT
>CAKSOR010000448.1 GCA_934477985.1 uncultured Eubacteriales bacterium | reverse complement strand
CGAGGGCTGGCTGAAAAACGGGAATTCTCCGACCATGAGACTCCGCCGCGCCGAAGCCGAACGCTATATGCTCGAACACACGAAGCCGGTCATAATACCCGGAGAGCTTATTGTCGGCCAGCCGGATTTCTCCGGGTTTGAAGGCGAGGAAGCCGAAAGGTTCGCGAAATACAACGAACTCTGGTCCGCCGTCCCCCCGGCGCGCGGACGGCTCGATCACATGGCTCTCGATTATCCGAAGCTGCTGAATCTCGGAGTCGAGGGGCTTATTGACGAACTGAAAACTCACCGCGACTCGCTCGACCTTATCGACGGGCGGAATGCCGGAAAATATGAATTCTTCCAGAGCTGCGTAACCGAGCTTGAAGGTTTACTGACGCTCCAGAAAAACTATGCCGACGAGGCGCGCCGCCTCGCTTCGGAATCGGACGGAAGTGAACGTGAAGATTTTCTTAAGCTCGCCGAAACGCTCGACCATGTCCCGGCAAAGCCCGCGAGAACCTTCCGCGAGGCATTGCAGAGCGTTCATTTCTTTCTGTACAGTCTCTATGGCATCTATTCCGCCGGGCGTCCGGATCAGTATCTGCTTCCCTACTACCGCCGCGACATTGAGGCGGGGATTCTCGACGAATCATCGGCTCAGGAACTTATCGACAGCTTCTGCCTCCAGTACATGAACAACATGAGCGCGTGGGCGGCGGCGGGGTTCATGATCGGTGGGCGCGACCCGGACGGAAATCAAGTCGAAAATGAACTGACATGGCACTTCCTGACCGCGATCAGGCACATCCACACGCCCGATCCGAACGTCGGCTTCTGCGTCACCTCCGAAACGAGCGACGAGATTCTCACCTGCGCGGCGGAGATAATCCGCGAGGGGCACGGAAATCCGCAGATCTGGAACTCCGATAAGGTCACGGCGTCGATGATCGGATACGGCTATGACAGGCGTGACGCGAACAATTTCACGCACTCAACCTGCGTCGAGATCACGCCGATCGGCTGCTCGGGCGTCTCGATCACCAGCCCGTACATAAATATGCTGAAGGTCTTCACCGACACCTTCATGAAATGCCCTGAGAATATCGGCTTTGATGAGCTTTTCGAAAACTACAGACGCGACTTTACGGCTTACTGCGACAAAGCGATTTTCAACGAAAACCTCTGGCAGCTCGAACGCGCGCGAAACGGAGCCGACCCGGCACGCATCTCCGCGCTCATCGGCGACTGTGTCGGGCGCGGAATTTCCAGCGACGCGGGCGGCGCGAGATACAACTTCATCGAACCGAATATGCTCGGTATGACGAATGTCATCGAGAGCCTCAATGTCATCCGCGAGCTTGTCTATAACGAAAAGAAGCTGACAATCGCGGAGTTCAGAAAGGCTCTTTCCGACAATTACAAGGGTCACGAAGAGCTTCGCGACACGATTATAAACCGCGTAGGGCACTTCGGAAACAACACCAAGGAGACGAACGAACTCGCAAAGCGCGTCTCGGACATGGTTCTCGGTATCTTCTCGCGCTACACGACCTTCCGCGGCGCGAAAGTCATTCCCGGCGCGTTCTCCTACCGAGACCACGCGTCGAACGGAAAAAACACTATGGCGTCGCCGGACGGAAGACTATCCGGGACACCTCTTGCGGCAGGCTCAGACCCGGTTCAAGGCTACGACCGGCTCGGACCTACGATGAGTCTCTGCTCTTCGGCGGCGTGGGAACCATCGCGGTTTCTCGGCGGCACGGCACTGAATGTCAAGCTGAACAGAAACACGCCGGTAAGCGCGATAAAGGCTCTGATCCGTGGATTTCTGAAGACCGGGGACGTTCAGACGCAGTTCAACATCGTGAACACCGAGGAGCTTCTTGACGCGCAGCTTCACCCCGAGAACCACGGCGACCTGATAGTCAGGATCGGCGGCTACAGCGACTACTTCACGCGGATTCCGAAGGTCTTGCAGGACGACGTGATTTCGCGCAGCATGGGTGACTAAAAATGCTCGTGTTCAACATACAGCACTTCTCGACTCACGACGGACCGGGGATACGGACGGTGATCTTCATGAAGGGCTGTCCGCTCTCCTGCGCGTGGTGCCACAACCCCGAGGGAAAAGAATTCAGACCGGAGCTGAGCTTTGACGCGGCGAGATGCGTCGGATGCCGGAAATGCGGAATCTGTCCGAACGGCGCGCACGTTTTTGACGGCGTTCATGTTCTCGACCGGACGAAATGCGTTGTCTGTGGAAAATGCGCCGTAGTCTGTCCGGTCGGCGCGCTCGAGGTGATCGGGCGGGAATATTCAGTCGGCGAACTTCTCCGCGAGGTCGGAAAGGACGATATTTTCTACGGAGACGACGGCGGAGTGACGATTTCGGGCGGCGAACCCTTCGCGCAAGGCCGGAAACTCATTGAACTTCTGAGAGCCCTGAAAGCCGCCGGATACAACACCGCGGTCGAGACGTCGGGCTGCGCCTCTCCGGAAAATCTCCGGATGGCGGCGGAGTTCTGCGACCTCTTTCTCTACGATCTGAAGCTCGGTCAAAACAGCCGCGAATATGTCGGCGCGGACTTTGAAAAGCTCATTTCGGGACTTGACATTCTCGACGAAGCCGGGGCAAAGGTCAGACTCCGCTGTCCGATAATCCCCGGAGTGAACGATGGCATCGGTCACATCAGGCTGATCGCTGAAACGGCGGATTCGCATCCTTCGGTGAATTCGGTCGAGCTTGAACCGTATCACCCACTTGGGTTGCGCAAATACAGGAACATCGGAAGCAAAGCGGCTTATCAGTACGACAGGAAGCTCTGCCCGGAAACGCTCGCGGAACTCCTGAAGGAACTGCAAGGACTCACGAAAAAAAACGCGTTCTATGACGCGGAATAGGAAAAGACA
>CAKSOR010000447.1 GCA_934477985.1 uncultured Eubacteriales bacterium | reverse complement strand
GCTTTTCGCGCGTGTTCCGCTCGCCGATATAGCCGATATGACGGTGTCCGAGAGAGACCAGATGGTTAATCGCGTCCTCTATCCCTCCGGGCAGATCGACGCCGACCGAGTCGCAGCGGTTCTCATCGACGAATGAGCTTATCGAAACGACCGGTATTCCGCGCCTTCTGGGCGCCTTGAACGCCGAGAACATGATCGCGCCGTCCGCCATCTTTTCCGACTCGATCAGGTCGAGCAGCTCATAGATCCGCTCGTCAGTGAATCCGCAGATCATAATCGACGCCTCAAAGCCGCGTTTCGCGAGGTAATCGGTCAGCGCCGTAGCCATCGAGGAATAGAATATGCTGACAATCTCGGGCACTATCACGGCGACGCGCTTTGGTCGGTGTTCACGATGATAAGCGGGTCTTATTACGCCATGCTCCTCAGCGACGCGCCTTATCAGCGCCGCGGTCTCCGAGCTGATCTCGCCGCTGCCCGAGAGAGCCTTCGAGACGGTCGCGGGCGAGACTCCGATGAGCTGCGCCAGCTTTCTGTAGGTCATTCGCGTTCCCTCCTCCCTCACTCATTATACAATAATTTACGAAAAAAAGCAATAGAATTTCTACGAAACAATTTCGTGAACAGAGACAGGAGAACAGCCTGAGCGTATCGTCAGCGGGGTGTCAAAGGCGCACGAATGGACTGCCGCTCGGAAAGCCTTCTTCACCGCGTTCCCGGCGCGGAAAACAGCGTTCAGTCAACTCCCTCGCCGTCAAACGACGGAATAAAGCTCTCCTTCGCCGCCTCGCGCTCCTGGATGAAGGCGTTTTTCATGCCGAGCGAGAGCGCGTGCCCGATCAGCTTGTGGTACTCATAGGTCGTGACCCGCCGCGAGAGCTCGGGAAATCTCGCCCTGTCAAGCCCTTCGGTCGGCGTGTACTGGCTCATCAGGCTGTAGAAAATGTCGTTCCCGTACTCCGAGAAGAGGTAGTCGACGACCTTCAACGACTCCTTCAGCTGTCCGGGCAGCAGCAGATGCCGGACAATCACTCCGTGCGTCATCATCCCGCGCGAATCGAATTCCGGCTTCGGACAGAGCGAAACCATCTCTTTAAGCGCCGCCTTCGCGTACTCCGGATAATCCGCCGCTCCGGAATACCTCCCCGAAAGCTCCGGCGAGAGGTACTTGAAGTCGGGCAGAAAAATGTCGACCGTACCTTCGAGCGCGCGGATTACTTCCGGCAGCTCATACCCGCTCGTGTTGTACAAAACCGGCAATTTCAGCCCGAGCTCCCGCGCGAGCTTAACCGCCTCGATTATCGTCGGCGAGAACATAGTCGGCGTCACGAGATTGATATTGTTCGCCCTCTCCCGCTCGAGCTTCAGAAATAGCCCGGCGAGCTTTTCGGCGCTGACAACCTTTCCGCTGTCCGCGCCGCGCTTTGAAATCAGATGATTCTGGCAGTAGACGCACCCGAGCGTACAGCCGCAGAAAAACACCGTCCCCGAACCCTCTTTTCCCGAAATACACGGCTCTTCCCACATGTGCAGCGCCGCGCGGGCAACCTTCACCCGATCGCTCTGCCCGCAGAAGCCGACCGCTTTCGTCCGGTCAGCTTTGCATCTTCTCGGGCAGAGCTCGCAGCGTTCGTAGTTTAATATACTGCTCATTTCTTCGGCATCGGCGAGTCGGTCTCGCCGTTCAGGAACGCCATGACGGCGTCGTAATCGGTCTGGTCGGTGATTATCGCCGGCTTGTACGGATCGCTGTAGAGATAGCACGGGATAATCTCGTCCGCCTCGGCGGTCAGGATTCCGTCTGTAAGGGTCAGATAGAGCCGGTAGACCATCGTCCGGTTCTCCTCGCTCTTAGAGCCCCCGAAGCAGAAGTTCCCCAGCGAGTGAACAATCGTCTTACCCTTGTAAATCTCGACCGGCTGGAGGACATGCGGGTGTCCGCCTATGACCAGATCCGCGCCGTTGTCGATCATCCGCCGCGCGCCCGCCGCCTTCCACGGGTCGGGCTCATGCACCCGCTCGGTTCCGCCGTGGAAGTAGACGATCTTGTAATCCGCCTCAACCTCCGCGAGCTTTTTCGAGATTATCGTGTCGTAGCCGCTGTAGTAGAAAGTACAGCAGTAAACCGCGATTTTGTAGCCCTCCTTCTCCAGAATGACAATCTTGTCGTTGTCTCCCCAGATGACTCCGGCGTTGTCGAGCGCGTCGCGCGTGTCGGCGTAGCCCTTCGTGCCGTAATCGTCCGAGTGATTGTTCGCGAGCGAGACGACCTCGACGCTCGACTCGGTGAGAATCGCGGTGTTCTCAGTGCCGGATTTGTACCAGTAAGCCGGTGTGTAGCCCTTCGCGCGGGTTCTTATGTTCGGGTCGTCGGTGAAGACATTCTCGAGATTCGCGATTGTCCAGTCGTCGTCCTCGAAGAGCTCGATGAAGTTCCCGAGAAAATAAGTAGGCTCGACCTGCTTCGCGAGCAGGTTGAACGACCCCTCCCACTCACCGCCGCGGTCGGTCGCGAGCATGCAGTCGCCGACAAAAGTCAGCGTTATCTTCGTGACAAGCGGCGGTTCGACCTCGGGCTCGTCTGAATCGAGCGTGCCGTGGCTCTTGTCGGTCGACATCTCAGGCGTCAGCGTCACGCCGGGCGTCGGCTCGTCGGCGCGCGACAAAATTATCGGCGGCAGCGAAAAGACGGCGGCGCCGAGCAGAATGAAAAAAATTATCGTGATTATAGCGGCTTTTTTCATGTTTTCCTCCGTAATATTTCCGAACATTATTATACCATTTTCCGACGAAAAAATCAAGCCCTGACGCGATATTTTAATTATTTGTAAAATCAGACACAATTGTATTTACAGAAATAAAATTATATGGTATAATGTGAATACACCACTATTAAGG
>CAKSOR010000446.1 GCA_934477985.1 uncultured Eubacteriales bacterium | reverse complement strand
GGAGCAAACGCATGAACATCACGATGAATTCAACCCTCCGCGCCCTCCGGCGCAAAAAGAACGTCACGCAGGAGGAGCTCGCAAGTCACCTCGGTATCACCGCGCAGTCGGTCGGAAAATGGGAGCGCGGCGAGGGCTTTCCCGACATAACGCTTCTCCCGGCGCTCGCGCTCTATTTCGGCGTCACGACCGACGAACTTTTGGGCATCGACAAGGCACGGATTGACGAGCGGATAAAATCGCTCGAAGCCGAAAGCCTCCGGCTCAGGAATCTCGGCGACGTCCCGGCAAATCTCGCGCTTTGGGAGGACGCTTACAAGGAGTTCCCGAACAACTGCCGCGTCATGGCAGGCCTCATGGCCGCGCTCGGTCAGGATCCGCACTATCCGCACCCGAAGGAGATCTGCGAGCGCCGCGTCGAACTCGGCGAGCGCGTTTTAGCTGAATCTACCGACTCAAAGCTCCGCGAACACGCCGCGATGTCGCTCTGCTATGTCTACAATGAGCTTCACGACACAAAAAACGCGCTGAAATACGCCGATATGTGCGGCTCAATTCACTGCACCCGGCAGAGTCTGTCCGCGTTTGTCACCGACGGCGAGGAGGGCGTGAAATTGACGCAGAAATATCTGCTCGCGCTGATTCAGAGCGCGGCGTTCGCCGCCTCCAACATGACGCTCAAATCCTGCTCGACCGACGACGAACGGCTCGCCGCGCTTGAGTTCGCGGTCTCGCTTTTCAGGCTGCTCTTCTCTGACGGGCGGTCCGGCTTCTGTGCGAATGATCTGTCGGTATTCCACGAATGGATCGCCTTCGTGCACGCGAAGCGAGAGGATAAAGAAAAGACGCTCGCGGCTCTCGCCGAAAGCGTCAGATACGCGGTCGAGGCGTCGGAAATCACCGTCGGCTACGCTTACACCGCGCCTATGGTCAATCGCCTCGTCTTCGATCAGAGGTCAGGCTCGAAGAACTACAAGGGCAATGCCTGCGACTTACTGCTCGATGATTTCACCACAAAATCCTTTGATTTCATCCGAGACGACGAGCGGTTCAGTGAGCTTGAATTAAAACTGAGATCTCACGCCGAAAATCAGAAGACGAGCTGAACCAAAAGCATATAGACGATAGTATTATGGTTCCCAAAAATCAATCCACCACTTTACAAACCATCGTGAACGTGACTTTATATTCTCAGGAATCAGCCGAATCCTTCACAGTCGCTATGAAGTCCTCGAGCTTCGACAAATATGAGTCGCGATTGGAAGCCGCGGTCGACGCCCACATGCCCTCGTTCGATTCCTTGTAGAGCGTCATCTTCCATATATCATCCGGACCGGAGAGCTCCGCGGCGAACATCGTCGAAAGCGAGGTATACCCGGCGTTCTTGATGAGGTCGAGCATCTGCGAGGTCTCGTCGTCCTGCGCGTACTTGATCTTCAGCGCGGTCTCGAAATACGCCGGAGTCGTGAATTTCAGTCCGGCATAACCCATAGCCTCGATCACCGCTCCGATTGCCTCGTCTCCGCTTCCAGTCACCGGAACGCTGAAATTGATTATTCCGTTGCTGACCATCGTCTTGTACTCGTCCTGCTCCGTGTCGAGCATCGGATACGGAATGACTCCGTACCCGAACTTGCAGTCGCGGTAATACGTCATGTCGACAAGATTTATCGTCGTGAAGAGCGATCTTCCCTCGGCGAACGGCGAGCCGGTGCGGATGTCTCCGTTCGGATTCTCGTTGACAAGATAGGTGGCTTCCTTGTCGTGAAGCAGCGCGAAAACCTTGTCAAACGCGTCAACACAGCGTTCACTGCCATAATTGTAGGTATACTTATCGCCTTCCTTCTTGAAGACCTCCAGCTCACAGGAAGTGAGGAAAGGCAGAATGAAGTTAGGGTTCAGCACCTCGAGTCCGTACCGGTCTTCCCTGCCAGCCGTTCCATCGCCGTTTATGTCGTGATAGACTCCGGTTGTCAGCTCATGGAGCTTATCCACAGTCCACTCTCCGCTGTTGACGATGTCGTAGACATTGCCGATTGAATACTCATCCGCGAGAGTCTTGTTGAACGACATGCAGAACATTCCGGTTATGAACGGAAGAAGTCCGTCGCCGCCAGCCATGTAGGTCTTACCGGCGATCGTAGCGGTCTCGATGAAGCCATGCGACCACCATTCACGCGAGAAATCGACGTGCGGGAGCTCGTTCAGATCGGCGAGCAGTCCCTCAGCCACAAGAGTCGACGTGAAGTAGGTCGGAGTCAGCGTGATGTCATAAGGCGACGAATCGCTCATTACCGACGTCCGGATCGCGTTGTACATTCCGTCGCGGGTGGGATACTCGAAATCATGCTCGATAAATTCAAGTTCCACGTTGAGTAACTCGCTTACATAGTTGTTCTTGTCGAATACCGCGTCGTTCACGACATCTCCGGTCGACTCCTCGACATACATGTTCTCGAACGCCTTGGTGTTCTCATAGTCGGTTGTGAATATCGTGATCTTTCTGCCGTCAAAGTTGAGACCGTCGAGGTACTTTTCCTCTTCCTTTTCTGTCGTGGTGACATTGTCGGCGGACGTGGTCGTTTCGGGCGTTGCCTCAGAGCCGCAGGCAGCAGCGGTGAGCATCGACATGAGAAGCAGGAAACAGATTGCGCGTTTCATTTTTCTATAACCATACCTTTCGTACAAACTTACAGTTTTGCGGCGGTTTTGAAAGAAGGCTTGTCCGGCTTTCAAAATTCACGACCCCATGTCGTGAAAGCCTCAAAACTGTTTAGTCTGAAAACTTGTTTTCAGACTTGTCTCCTTAATCATAGTAATTTCTCGAAAGAACCTCTTCCTGCCATTCCTTTGAGAGCATGACGAACGGGCAGGAAAAGCCTGTGACGCGGACGATGATGTACTTATAG
>CAKSOR010000445.1 GCA_934477985.1 uncultured Eubacteriales bacterium | reverse complement strand
GTGCCGGAGTCGTCCGGGTCGGCGAATCCGCTCGCGTTTATTCCGGCGACCGCGCCGTAATGCTCCATCATCGCCTTGATTCGGAGTCCTTCCTCGTTCTTCTTTGTTGTTGTGCCGAGGTAGACGCGTGACGGATCGTCGATTAGCATTATCTTGCCCCGGAACGAGCTGCCGACTATCTCCGAGATCACGATTCCCTCGTCGATGTCGTTGACCAGCACCGTGTTTCCGGCGTAATCGGTGTCGCCGACCTTGAGATTCTTCTGACCGAGAATGTCATTCGGGTCGGGCTCGTCGACCGGAGCGGTCGTCTCGTCGGTGTCGTCAGGCTGAGTTTCAGGCGGGTCGACCGGCTTCGTGTCGTCAGAGCGGGTGGTCTCATTAAGATGATCTCCGCCTCCGATGACATCTGTAGTCGTGTTCTTGTTCGCCATTACCTTTTCGATGACCGACGCCGGTATGAAGGCCGTCGCCAGCCACTGATGGTCGGCGGTCGTCATCGCGGTCTCGATCCACAGAGTCCGCCACTTGGCGATAAATGGAATATCAGAAAACACCGCGATAAGGTAGAGCGCGGCAAGTCCCGCGGCGATCGCCGACGGAATAATCACCATCTTTTTATTGACGCGTTTCTTTGGTTTTCTTGGCAATTGAAATCACCCCTTTTCGCTTTAAAAGACGTAAAAAAACTGAAAATGTTCCATATTATTATATAATATCCGGCGAGGGGATTGGTTAAAAAAATGTGAATTTTATCCGCAAAACCCCATAAAACCTTATCATACGCGGATATTGTCCCTCGGGACAAATTTTGTTACTCATCTTTTTGCCGCGGCAAGGCACATTAAGAAGGCGGCTCAGAGCAGCGGCTCGGAGACGAAAAAGTTTAACGGAGAAGTGTGGAAATGAGATTTCGAAAACTAAAAAAGATCGGGGCGGTTGTCTGCGCGTTCGTCCTGATAGTCACGGCGAGCCTGACTCCGGCAGCCGCCGCCGATCGGCTGATCCCGGGAGGAATGCCGTTCGGTGTGAAGCTCTGCTGTGAAGGTGTGCTTGTCATCGGCGTAGGCGACGTCGATACGATGGCAGGCAAAAAAAGCCCGGCGAGAGACGCCGGAATAAAACCGCGCGACGTGATCGTCGGTATAAACGGAAAGACAATAGCGAGCGCCGAGGATGTTGTCAGCGCGGTGGATGGCAGCGCGGGAGACAGACTGAGCTTTGACCTGAGACGCGGCGCGGACGCCCTGACGGTCGAGGTGATCCCGGTCGAGAGCCGTGAGAAGAAGCTCCGCACCGGACTCTGGGTGCGGGACAGCACGGCGGGTATCGGCACGGTTACCTTCATCGACCCGGCAACCGGAGCGTTCGCCGGGCTGGGGCATGGGATATGCGATTCGGACACCGGCGAGCTGATGCCGCTGAAGCGCGGAGTGGTTGTCGACGTTACGATAAGCGGAATAGTGAAAGGACAGGCGGGCGCGCCGGGCGAGCTGAAGGGTTATTTCTCGTCGGGAAAGACAGGTTCGCTGATCGGAAATACCGAGTGCGGCGTGTTCGGAGTTTTCAGCAAGCTGCCAGCCGGGGCGGAGGGCATCGGAATGCCGGTCGCCGACAGCTCCGAGATAAAGGAAGGAGAAGCCGAGCTCTTCTGCACGCTGGATTCAGAGGGCAGGAAGCGCTATAAGGTGACTCTCAGCGACATAGATCATTCAGGACGCGACGTGAAGAATTTCGTTGTGACGGTGACCGACCCGAAGCTGCTCGAGAAGACCGGCGGGATTGTGCAGGGGATGTGATTGAGATATAATAGGGACAACGAACCCGAAAAGCCGCATCACACCTGGAAATTTCGGCTGTTCCAAAACCGAAATTTTTTTGGTCATTTGAGATGTATTAGGGACAAAATAAATAGTTTTGTAAACCAAGGAGAGTGATCATGTTAAACGATCAGCAGAATGAAAACACAGTAGCCGAAATCGCGCTGTCCGAACTCAGTCCGTTTCCCGGTCATCCGTTCAGCGTGAAAGACGACGCGGCGATGCGCGAGATGGTCGAGAGCGTAAGACAGTATGGAATTCTCGTCCCGGCGATAGCGAGACCGCGGGAAGACGGCGGGTACGAGCTGATCTCGGGACACCGCCGCAAGCGCGCGTGCGAGATCGCGGGAATAGAGACGATGCCGGTCATCGTGAAGAATCTCGACCGTGACGAGGCAATAGTTATTATGGTCGACTCGAATTTACAGCGTGAGAATATCCTGCCGAGCGAGCGTGCCGCGGCGTATAAGATGAAGCTGGAGGCGATAAAACGGCAGGCGGGGCGACCAAAAAATAATCTGCGCCAAGTTGGCACAGATTTGCGCGGCGTGCGTTCAGACAGCATAATCGCGGAGAACAGTGATGATAGCGCGAGAACTGTTCAGCGTTACATCCGTCTGACCGAGCTCCAGCCCGAACTACAACAAATGGTCGACGAAAAGAAGATAGCTTTTACACCGGCTGTGGAAATCTCATATCTCAAGCCGGAAGAGCAGAGATCACTACTGAACACGATCGATAGTGAGCAGGCGACGCCATCATTGTCGCAGGCACAGCGTATGCGGAAAATGTCGCAGTCGGGCGAGCTTAATGAGGACTCAATTCTCGCGATCATGTCGGAGCAGAAAAAGCCGGAGAGCCGCGATCTGACGCTGCCCGGCGAGGTGATAGGAAAATTTTTCCCGAAATCCTATACACCGCTTAAAATGCAGGAGACGATAATTAAATTACTTGAATCATGGCAGAAAAAGCGTCAGCAGAGCCATGAGCGATAGGACAAGCCCGGCTTGTCCTTTTTGTTTGGAAGGAGAATAAAAATGCCGGTATTCAGAGTGGATAAGAGCCGCGACTTCACAGTCGTGGCGAATTGCG
>CAKSOR010000444.1 GCA_934477985.1 uncultured Eubacteriales bacterium | reverse complement strand
CAGGCTTCGGTCGTGGGCTCGTCTTCCTCAGCCGAGTCGATGAGCGCGCGCTTTGCGGCTTCCTCTTCCTCGAGCGCCGCCTTGGTCTTTATGTCGATCTTGAAGCCGGTGAGACGCGCCGCGAGACGGGCGTTCTGTCCTTCCTTACCGATCGCGAGCGAGAGCTGGTCAGCCGCCACCACGACGCGGCAGGAGCGCTCGCTGTCGATGATGACCTCCTTGACCTCCGCGGGCGAGAGAGCCGCGCTGATGTACTCGGCGGGATCTTCGCTGTACTTGACAATATCAATCTTCTCGCCGCGGAGCTCGGTGATTATCGGCTGGATGCGCATGCCCTTGTTTCCGATGCACGCGCCGATCGGGTCGACGTTCGGGTCGCGGCTCATGACAGCCATCTTGGTTCTCGAGCCCGCCTCACGGGTGATCGACATGATGACGACTACGCCGTCGTGAATCTCGGGGATCTCGAGCTCAAAGAGACGCTTGACGAGTCCGGGAGCGGTTCTCGAGAGGTTTACGAGCGGACCGCGGATGGATTCCTTCATGACCTCGGTGACGAAGACCTTGATGTGCTCGCCGACCGTGAACTTCTCGCCGGGGATCTGCTCGTTCTTCTTGAGGTAGACCTTGCTCGTTCCGGTGTCTACCAGTACGTCCTCGTTCTCTGGGTCGACCTTGTCGACGATCGCGGTGATGATCTCTTCCTTCTTCGACTCGTACTCCTTGATCATCATCGAGCGCTCAGCCTCGCGGATGCCCTGGATGATGACCTGCTTTGCGGTCTGAGCCGAGAGACGGCGGAAATTCTTCGGCTTGAGCTCGATCTCGCAGATACCGCCGAGCGAATACTTGCGGTTTATCTTGAGAGCGTCCTCGAGCGAGATTTCGGTCTCGGGATCCTCGACCGTCTCGACTATCGTCTTCTGCTCGAACATCTTTATGATCTGCTTGTCGCGGTTAATCTCGACTCTGACGTTGTCAAGACCGTTCTTGTCGCGCTTGTAGGCGCTGATGAGGGCTGCCTCGACTCTCTCGAGCATGTAATCGACCGAGATGCCCTTTTCCTTTTCGAGAAGCTCAAGAGCTTCAAATAACTCCGAATTCATTTTTTGTGACCATTCCTTTCAATTATTCAGAAATCAAATACCGTTTTGGCTTTCGAGACAGCGTCAAACGGGATGATATACAGATTTTCGCCGTCCTTCAGGGTAATCTTGTCGTCCCCGAAGGATTCAAGCGTCCCGGTGAAGACCTTCTTGCCGGGGTAAGCCTCGAGCGGCGCGAAGAGACGCACCTCGAGCTTTTCGCCGATGAGCACCTCGTAGTGCCAGGGGTACTTCACGTCGCGCTCGAGTCCGGGCGACGAGACCTGGAGATTGTAGGCGTCCTCGATCGGGTCAAGCTCGTCTAAAAGCGGGTCGATCGCGCGGTGAACCTTCTCGCAGTCGTCGATGTTTATCCCCTCGTCGTTGTCGATTGTGAAGCGCAGGAAGTAATCCGCGCCCTCCTTGACATATTCGATGTCCCAGACCTCATAGCCGAGATCGTTTATGACCGGCGTGAGCGCCCCGGAGACCTCCGAGACGATGTTTTTAGCGGTTTTCTTGTTTTTCATTCAGACCTCGCGGTGATAAAATTAAGAGTGGGCTTTGTCAAACCCACTCTCCTTTATACTTACTTACTATATATAGTATAACACATTCCGGACGAAAATGCAATAGGTAAAATCAAATTTTCTCAAAAATTTTCGAAAAAATCGGCGTTAATCGTAGTATGTTTCGACGAAAGAATCGAAAGCCGCCCTGAATTTCGCCTCATTCGACGCGTAATAGCTCGACAGATCGCGCTTGTTCGCTATGCAGTCGCGGAATATCCAGCCTGCGCGCTGCATCTGCGCCGCGTGCTCCTCGACAAAATCGAAGACCAGTCCGGCTCTGGCGATGTCGATCATCTCGCCGCTCTCGTCGTCGCGGGTCGACTTGCCCTTCAGCGCGATGTTGTAGAACGCCGGGATCATTATCTCGTGGCTCGCCGAGCAGAGGGCTTCGGTGATAGTTCCGGCGAATTCCGCGTCCCTCACGTCGACCGGAACGCAGACCATCGTCCGACCGTCGCGCGCCGAGGTGTAGTAATATTCCTGCTCCTCGCTGCCCTTGGGCGACGGGAGAATGCCGAATTCGACCTCCTCGTCGCGCATGCCGATCGCCCGACCGAGCGGCGCGTTGGTCATGAAGAGCGCACGCTTATTGTAGAAGATGTCCTCCGCTGTGGCGAAGGTGTAGGTCGGGAAGACGTCGGGGGTGGCGAGGAACGCCGAGAACTCATCATAGAGCGAGACGAGCTTTTCGCTCATAAGGTTCGCCGAGACAGTGCCGTCGGCGGCGCGCTCGGTATAGAAGATTCCGTATTGGTAGTGGAAGTTGTCGAGTCCGATGTCGTCGGTGAAGACCACGCCCCAGATGTCCGACTGATCCATGACGCCGTCGCCGTTCAGGTCGCGCGCCGCGCCCTTTACGAGCTTTTTGTACGCGTCAAATGTCCATTTTCCGTCGCGCACAAGCTGATAGGGCGCTTCGTATTGCAGGTCGTCGAACATATCCTTGTTAAAGAATGTGACGAGCAGGTTCTGATAGGTCGTCTGCGAGAGGTCGCCGACCATCGAGTATATCCTGCCGTTGACCGTCAGCTCGTCAAGAACCAGCTTCGACCACCACTCTTCCCCGAGCCGGAGTCCGGGGACATCGTAGAGATTCATGAACAGGTGATCGGCATAGAGTCCGCCGATGAACGCCGCGTATCCGTCCACGAGGTCAAAAGCGCCGTCGCCCGACTGGATCGACGCGCGGATTGTCGTAAGATATGAACCGCGGTTCTTCGGGTCGTCCTGGAGCTGGATGTAATTTATTTTTGTGCCGAACT
>CAKSOR010000443.1 GCA_934477985.1 uncultured Eubacteriales bacterium | reverse complement strand
TTAAGGAGAAAAAGATTGAAAGCTGACGCTTTCAATCAGCATTTTGTGTCCCTATCGCGGTTTTTAAGCCGCGATTTGGCTGCGCCAACCGCGCCCCAAAAAGCAAGAAAGGAAGCTTTTGCTACGCAAAAGCCATGGTCATAAAAATGAAACTCTGGTCAGGAAGATTCAAAAAAGACGTCGATTCGCGCGTCAACGACTTCAACTCGTCGATTTCGTTCGACGGGCGGATGTACAAACAGGACATCGAAGGCTCGATCGCGCACGCGACGATGCTCGGCGAGTGCGGAATCATCGACAAATCCGAGTCCGAAAAGATAGTTTCGGCTCTTAAAGAAATCCTCGCCGATGTCGAGGCCGGGAAAATCGAGTTCTCGCCCGACGCCGAGGACATTCACATGAACGTCGAGACGATTCTTACGCAGCGTATCGGCGACGCCGGAAAGCGGCTTCACACCGCGCGTTCGAGAAACGATCAGGTCGCGCTCGACATCAGAATGTATCTTCTGACCGAGGTTGCCGAGGTCAAGAAGCGCGTCGTCGGACTGCTCGAGGCGATAAGTTCGAAGGCTAAACTGCACGTCAACACAGTCATGGCCGGGTACACGCATCTTCAGCGCGCACAGCCCGTCACTTTTGCGCATTACATCCTCGCCTACGCGCAGATGCTGATGCGCGACTACGACCGTCTCTGCGACTGCGAAAAGCGGATGAACGTCATGCCGCTCGGCTCGGGCGCGCTCGCTTCGACGACCTACCCGATCAACCGCGAGCGGGTCGCCGAGCTGCTCGGCTTCCCGGCGGTCACCGAGAACTCAATCGACGGCGTTTCGGATCGCGATTTCGTCATCGAGCTTGCGTCCTGCCTGTCGATTCTGATGATGCACATGAGCCGCTTTTCCGAGGAAATAATCCTCTGGTGTTCATCGGAATTCGGCTTCATCGAGCTTGACGACGCTTTTTCGACCGGGTCGTCGATCATGCCGCAGAAGAAAAATCCCGACGTCGCCGAGCTCGTCCGCGGCAAAACCGGACGCATTTACGGCGATCTGATGACGCTTTTAACGATGATGAAGTCGCTCCCGCTCGCCTACAACAAGGACATGCAGGAGGACAAGGAGGCGATTTTCGACGCGATCGACAACACGCTGATCTCGATCGAGGTCTTCACGTCGATGTTCGCGACGATGACCGTCCGCGCCGACCGCCTCAGAAAGGCCGCCGCGAAGGGCTTCATCAACGCGACCGACTGCGCCGACTATCTTGTGAAGAAGGGCATGCCCTTCCGCGACGCTTACAAGGCGTCCGGAACGCTCGTCGCGTACTGCGTCGACCACGACAAAACGCTCGAGGAACTGTCGCTCGACGAATATAAAGCAGTCTGCGACGTCTTCGACGAGGGAATTTATGACGCGATCAACCTCGAGAACTGTGTAAACGGTCGCAAGGTTCGCGGAGGTCCGGCGAAGGAATCGGTCGAGAGACAGATAAAAATTGTTGATGACTTTATAAAAAATCACAATAAATTAAAATAACTTGTATGAAAAGGTTTGGAAAAAGTGGGGAGGTGTCGGAGGGGCGGAAAAACCTTTCCTTAAAAGGTTTTTCCGCCCCTCTGACAAAAAAGCTATGAATAAGATCAAAGTCGGAGTCATCGGCGCGACAGGTTACGCCGGAGCTGAGCTCGTCAGACTCCTCGTCAACCACCCGAACGTCGAGCTGAAAGCCGTCGCGTCGGTCTCATACGACGGGCAGGACATTTCGGACATCTATCCGAACCTCAAGGAGGTCGTTCCGATGACGCTTGAGGCGCCCGAGAAGATCATTCCAGAGTGCGACGTCGTCTTCGCTTCGGTGCCGCACGGGGTTTCCGAGGAGCTCGCCGTCAAGTGCATGGCGGACGACACGGTGCTGATTGACCTCGGAGCCGATTTCAGACTCCACGAAGAGGCGGATTACAAAAAATGGTACGGCAAGGAGTACAAGCATCCTGAACTCCACCTCAAAGCCGTTTATTCGATTCCCGAACTTCACCGCGAAAAAGTCGGCGAGGCGATGGTCATCGGCAACCCCGGGTGCTACCCGACGTCGATCTCGCTCGGTCTGATGCCCGCGATCAAGGCGGGAATCATCGACACCGCGCATTTCATAATCGACTCGAAGTCGGGCATAACCGGCGCGGGACGCGGACTGACGCAGGGCACGCATTTTCCCGACACGAACGAGGCGTTCGCCGCCTACAAGGCCGGATGTCACCGCCACACGCCCGAGATCGAGCAGACGCTGTCCGAGCTCGCGGGCGAGCCGGTCAAGGTAACTTTCGTGCCGCATCTGCTGCCGGTCAATCGCGGAATCGAGTCCTCGATTTATGTCGGACTCAACGAAAAGGGCATGCTGATGACGCCCGAGCAGATACACGAGCTCTACACGGCGGCTTATAAGGATGAAAAGTTCGTGCGCGTCGAAAAGCTCGGCAATTACGCGAATATCAAAAACGTTCGAATGTCAAACTACTGCGACATCTCGCTGCACCTTGACGACCACCCGTCGACGCTTATTATCTCGGCGGTCATCGACAACATGTTCAAGGGCGCGGCGGGACAGGCGATTCAGAACATGAACATCCGTTTCGGGCTCGACGAAGCCGCCGGACTCGACTATGTTCCTCCGGCGTTCTGATGAAGACGGTCATAATCACCGGCGCGTCGCGGGGAATCGGCGCGGCGACGGCTGAGTATTTCGGCGAGCGCGGCTGGCGCGTGATCTGCGGCTATTATAATAATGAAGGAAAAGTCCGGAAAGTCGCTGAAAACATCGAAAAATCGGGCGGGGAAGCGCGTATTTTTCACGCCGATGTAGGAAGCTTCGACGACTGCAAAGCGCTTACCAGGTTCGCGGAGAGCTTCGGAAAGGTCGATGTCC
>CAKSOR010000442.1 GCA_934477985.1 uncultured Eubacteriales bacterium | reverse complement strand
TCTCAAGCTCTTTTCCGGCAATCTCAGCGACGCAATCATCTGACATGAACGGCAGAAAAGCGCTGATTGCACTCGCACCCTTTTCCTCGCAGATCTCCTTCGCGCAGCCGTCAACGACATTCTCGGCAAGGAACGGCAGAAGAGTGTGGAGCGCGTCCGTGTCATTCATCTCCTTCGCGCTCTCAAAGAGCTTTCCGAGCGCCTCGTCCCCGAGGAATGGAAGGAGCTGCTTCATGTCGGAAATCCTTAGCTTCGCGCCGCCGTCGGTCTCGTCAGAAGTCTCAGCCATATCCGCGACCTTCTGGGCGAAATTATCAAGCTCTGACGGCTTCATGACCGGCGCGACGTCGGCAATGTCGTCGACGCTGACCTCGCCCGCCTTCACCTTCTCCGGAAGGTCGCCGTTTATGACTCCATCCGCTACTTTAGACTCTCCGCCGAGCAGATAGTCGACGCTGACTCCGAGGATGTCGGCGATGTCGGGCAGCTTCGCGATGTCGGGCATCGCGTTCCCGCGCTCCCACGAGCTGACCGCCTGAAAGCTGATGCCAAGCCGCTCGGCGAGCTCCATCTGCGTCATGTCCTTCTGTCTGCGCGCCTCTGCCAATCTCTTTCCCGTGAATACCATATCGAACATATTTTTTCTCCTTTTCCCGACAGGCTTTCCCGCCGTCGTGACTATATTTTAGCACGCCCGGCGGAAAATGTACAGCAATCAGTGATTGAGTCCGCGCTTTCAATCAGCGGTTGAAGCGCCGTGGATTCCGGCGTTTTCCGGCTTCGCGGTTTCTGGCGCCGCGTTCCCTGGCGCTGACCTCCCGGAAGTTGACGCCAATCCGCCAGGCAGGCGCCGACCGCGTCATATCCTTGTTCACGCGCGCTTCTGTCAATCTCTCCGCCGATAACGTACCTTCCCACAAACACCATATCGAACATATTCATTTCTCCTTTTCCCGACCGGCTTTCACGTCGTCGTGACTATATTTTAACATACAGCGAGGAGAATGTACAGCAAACAGCGCTTGAGTTTTCGAGAGACGGCGATTCAAGCGGCGCTTTAGTCCTTGACCGAGCGCGTCGCCATGAAGGTCGGGATGTTGAGAGAGGCGAGCCTTCCATCGTTATAGATGTCCTCGTAGATAGCGGTCAGCCGGAATCCAGCCTCGAGCTGTCCGCCGATATTTTCCTCGAGCGTGTGCGAGAACTGCACGCCGCAGTCGGAGTCGGACAGCCGCTTCATCTGTCCGGGGTTCTTCAGCGGGTCGAACGGGAGCGCGTTTACGATCTCCTTTTCATCGTCATCAACGATGTAATTTATCACCGAGTCAAAGCCCGCAAGGAGTATTCCGCCTTTTTTAAGCACGCGGAAGCACTCCTTCCAGATCGGTTTTACCTCCCTGACATAGCAGTTTGAGACCGGATGGAAGATTATGTCGAAGCTCTCATCGGCGAACGGCAGCGGCTTCGTCATGTCGGCGCGGACGATCTTAATTTCGTAGCCCTCGCGCTCCGAAACCAATCTCTCGCTCTCAAGCTGCCTTTCGGAGTAGTCGAGCACGGTGCACTCAGCGCCGGCCGCCGTGAAGATCGGCATCTGCTGTCCGCCGCCTGACGCGAGCCCGAGCAGCTTCTTGCCGCGAAGCTCGCCGAACCACTCGCGCGGAACTGGCTTTGTGGGGGTGAGGACAACCTGCCAGTCGCCGTTCTGAGCGCGGACGAAGGCGTCGTGGTCGATCGGCTTGCCCCACTCCCAGCCCTCCTCGACCCAGCGGTCGATTGTTTTTGAGTTTATATCCTGATAGTTCATACTGAATCTCCTTTTGTCTTGATATTTACAATTATATCACGATTTTGTGCGCTTGTCAAGTTGACAAAACGATTAAAATAGTTTATAATAGAAGAACATACACAACGGAGGTCAGGAAAATGGATCAGAGAATAACCAATTTAAGACACGAACTGCACGCGCTTGCCGAACCGTCAGGCGGCGAGGTGAAGACCAAAGCAAAGCTGAAGGAGTTCCTGCGCGCGAACACCACGCTCGAGCTTATCGACTGCGGGGGCGGGTTCTACGCGGCTCACAGGGAGGCTGAGAAGCTCAAGAAGTCGCTGGCGCTAAGAGCCGACTTCGACGCGCTGGCGCTGCCGGACGGCGGATACGCGCATCTCTGCGGGCACGACGGGCACTCGGCGACGCTCTGCGCGGTCGCGCTCGGGCTCGAGGGAAAGACGTTCGGGCGGGATATTTTTCTGCTCTTCCAGCCCGCCGAGGAGACCGGAGAGGGCGCTAAGTGCTGTCTTGAGCTTCTGATGCGCGAGAAGCCGGGCGAGATCTACGGCGCGCATAATCTGCCGGGGTTTGAGTTCGGAAAGGTGTTCACCCGGGCTGGAACGTTTGCCTGCGCGTCGAGAGGGCTGACGCTGAAGTTCAAGGGAAAGGCGACCCACGCGGCTTATCCGGAGCTCGGAGTGTCGCCCGCGGCGGCGGTCGGCGATCTGCTTGGCATCGCGTCAAAGCCGGTGACCGGGACAGACGGCATGGTGCTCTGCACGGTGATCGGCGTCAAAATGGGCGAGAAGGCGTTCGGAGCGGCGGCAGCCGACGCGGAGATCTGGCTGACGCTGCGTGGTGAGTACGACCGCGAGCTGACGGCGCTCTATGAGAGACTGCTCGGCAAGGCGAGAGAGCTCTCAGAGAAGTACGGACTTACGCTTACATATGAGGACTGCGACGTCTTCCCGTCGACCGAGAACGACCCGGGCTCTGCGGCGACCATAATGCGCTACTGCGACGGAAACGAGCTCGAAGTGCCGATGCGTTGGAGCGAGGATTTCGGATGGTATCTGAAGTACTGCCGCGGGGCGTTCTTCGGAATCGGAGCAGGAGTCGGTCACGCGCCGCTGCATTCCGAGTGCTACGAGTTCCCGG
>CAKSOR010000441.1 GCA_934477985.1 uncultured Eubacteriales bacterium | reverse complement strand
GTCATCGGCTGTGCGCCGGATGACATGCCGGAGGCAAACCCGCGCAATAAACGCTTGCTCTCACAAGGTTGCTTAGGAATAAGCTGAATAAATCGGGTTTTTGCGCTGAAAAGGCTTGAATTTATGGGCTTTTCAGCGCAAAAACAACCTTAAATCAGTGTTTCCTCAGAAGAGCCGCGCGGCTGAACGGTCTCCTGTGCGGGCGTCCCATGCCGCAGATGGCGCGGGACGTTGAATGTGTGCGCCGTCAAAAGCGCGAAAGTCCTGACGCTCCGGCTACTTATGGTACTTCCCTCCCGCGGCGATGTTGAACCCGCGGTAGAGCTGCTCAAGGAGTATCACCCGCATCAGCTGGTGCGGGAAGGTCATCTCGGAGATTGAGAGCCTCAGCTTCGCGGCGCGCTTCACCTCGTCCGAGAGCCCGTCCGAGCCGCCGATTATCAGGCAGACCTCGGAATAGCCTTCAGTTCCGAGCGTCGACAGCCTTTCGGCGAATTTCTCGCTCGGCATCTGCTTTCCCTCGACGCAGAGCGCGATCGTATAGGCGCGCGGCGGGATGGCTGCTGAGATCCGCTCTCCCTCGCGCTTCAGCGCCGCAGCGATCTCGGCTTGCGATGCCTTTTCGGGGAGCTTTTCGTCCTTTACGCAGACGTCGTTCAGCGCGCAGTACGCCGAGAGCCGCTTTTCGTATTCGTTTATCGCGTCGGTCAGGTAGCGCTCCTTGACCGTGCCGACGAAAATGATGGTCACTTTCAGCATATGACCGGCTCCTCGCGAACGCTTTCAGACCCGCCGCAGACCAGCGTCGGACCCTCCTTTGACGCGACAACGACCTCGCAGCCTGTGTCTCTCAGCTTCAGACGCGAGGTCGTGAGCGCGAGCTCCGGGATGTTGTTCTCGGGCGAGAGGTGGGCTAAGACTATGCGCTTCGTGCCCGAGAGAGCCAGACGGCGCGCGAAGTCGGACGCGTTCTCGTTCGACAGGTGCCCGCGGTCGGAGAGAATCCGCCGCTTCAGGTCGTAGGGATACGAGCCGACAAGGAGCATGTTCTCGTCGTGGTTCGACTCGAGTATGACCGTTTCCGCGCCGGTCAGCGCCCGCTCGATTCCGTCGGTCACATGACCGATGTCGGTCGCGAGAGCCAGCGTACTTCCGCCCGCCTCGATCCGGTAGCCGACGCTGCATACGCTGTCGTGCGGAGTGACAAACGATTTCACGCTGATCTCACCGACCTTCAGCTCAAAGAGCGGCGGGTGGACGGTGATGAGATCGGCGGTCGGGAGGTACTTCGGCGAGTGGAGCATTTCCCGCGCCGAGGCTTCGGTCATATGTATCGGCACGCCGTATTTCTTCGAGAGCGTCGGGAGTCCGGCGATGTGATCCGAGTGCTCGTGGGTGACGACCACCGCGCCGAGCGTCCTTATGTCGGCGCCGATTTCCTTCAGCGCTGCCTCGATCTTCCGGCAGCTTATGCCGGCGTCGATCAGCAGCGAGTCCCCGCCGAACGCGACGTAGACCGAATTGCCCTTCGAGCTCGACGCGAGTGTGTAAGAGGTTAGTGTCATTTCTGTGGTATCAGGAACCTGAAGAAGTCCGAGAGCATGTCCCCGTAGAAGAGGTGGATCAGGTCGAGCAGCAGCGCGAGCATGAAGGGGATCAGCACCATCATCAGCTTTTTCGCGATTCTGCGGTGAGCGTTCAGCTTATCGCAGATCGCCTTTGCCTGCTCGGGTGGAACGTCATCGCGGAGCATATCGGGCGTGAAATCCTTCTTTGTGAATCCGTGGTTGAGGAAGATCACCGCCGCGGTGAGCGCGGTCACGGCGACGCACATTACGGTCATCGTCGGGCTGAATGTCATCCGCTTCGCCGCCTCGAAGCTCAGCAGGGCTTCATAGACCGCGAAGACCGCGACCGTTGAGAGGAAGATCGTCAGCACCCGCTTCTTGTTGAGGGCTTTCAGCTTCTTCTTGACCTCCCTCACCGACTCGGGCGAGTATGTGAGGGAGCTTTTCTTTTTTTTCGGCATTTACTGAATGCGGATAGCGCCGTAGGGGCGGACCTTGAGCTCGGTGGTAGCGCCTTCGCCGAACGCCGAGTCGAGTGCCTTTCTGAACGCTGGGACATCCTCGGTCTTCACGAACGCCTGGATAGTTCCGGCGAATCCGCCGCCATGGACGCGGTAAGCCGCCTTCTTGCCCTTCAGCGCGATCTCCGTGAGGCAGAGCGCGAGCGAGAGTCCCTGCTCGGCGACGTTCTTTACGGTGTAGACGTTCTGGAGGTACTTGAAGCTCGAGTTGCCCGACTCGATGACTCCCTTGAAGAAGCCGTCGATGTCGCCATTCTTGAGCGCCTCGGTCTGAGCGGTCACGCGCTCGTTCTCGTTCTCAAAGTGGATGGCGCGCATGATGGCGCGGTCTCCGGCGACCTCGCGGAGCTTGGGAATGTTGGCGAGGATCTCGTCAAGAGTGACTTCGCGGAGAACCGACTTGCCGAAGTAGGACGCGACCTTCTTCATCTCAGCCGGAACGGACGCGTAGTCCTCGTTGAGGTCGGCGTGGTTTCCGCCGGTGTTGACGATGCAGAGCGAGTAGCCGGCGGCGGTGAGGTCGAACGGGAGCTTCTCGATGACCGGCTCCTTCGGGTTCTTGAAGTCGATGGCGACGAATCCGCCGACGGCGCAGGCGGTCTGGTCCATCAGTCCGGAGGGCTTGCCGAAGAAGACGTTCTCGGAGTACTGAGCGATCTTGGCGATCTCGGCGTTCTCGACCTTGCCGTCGTTATAGAAGCCGTTGAGGATGAGTCCGACCATGTCCTCGAAAGCCGCGGAGGACGAGAGTCCCGAGCCCTTGAAGACGTTCGAGGTCGTGTAGGCGTCGTAACCGCCGACCTTGTGACCGTATTTGAGGAAGCCGCTGCACATGCCCGAGATG
>CAKSOR010000440.1 GCA_934477985.1 uncultured Eubacteriales bacterium | reverse complement strand
CTCGATTTCTGCTCGAGAGTCGCTGAGATGGACGCCGACGCCGATATCATCGTCGTTTTCGGCGGAACGAACGACTTCGGTCACGGCGACGCGCCCTTCGGGAATTTCGACGACAGGACGCCTGACAGCTTCCGCGGCGCTTTGAACGTGCTTTTCACCAGCCTTATCGGGAAGTACCCCGGCAAGCTCATCGTCATCATGACACCCCTTCACCGCAGAGGCGAGGACATTGCCCGCTCCGCTTCGAATCCCGAACTGAAGGCGTATGTCGAGGCGATCAGAAGCGCGGCTGAGTACTACAGCCTGCCGGTGCTCGATCTCTACGCTATGTCCGGACTCCAGCCGAATCTCCCGGTCATTCAGCAGAAGTACGTGCCCGATCAGCTCCACCCGAACGACGCCGGGCATCGGATTCTCGCTGACAGGATCATCGCTTTCCTCGAGTCGCTATGAGAAGGTATTTACTGCTGATAATCACTCTGGCGGTGACGCTGACGCTCTTTGCCTGCTCGGAGAAAACGGCTGACCCGATAGTCGTCGGCGAGTGCGTTTTCATCCGCCCGGACATGTCGGACGAGACTGTCATAGGCGCGGCTATGAGCGTGCACGCGTCGCTGAAGGAGTACGGAGTGCCGATAAAGACCGACTTTCTCTCAAAACGCGAGAACGAAGTCCCCGCCGAGCACGAGATCCTCATCGGCAAAACCAACCGCGAGGAGTCGCTTGAGGTGCTCGACTCGCTCGACACGAGCGACCCCGACAAGATATTCTACACAGTTCGAGCCGTGAACGGCAAGTTAGTTATCCTCGGCGCGAACGACGAGGGCACAGCCGAAGCCGCTAAGCTCTTCCTCGCGGAATATAACGCCGCGGAGCTCCCGGGCGACCTTGACGACACGCGGTATTTCAGCGTCTCAGAGCGGCTGGAGGCGCAAAGAAAGGAGTATATTAACAAGATGAAGGAAAATTTCGCGGACATCACGAGGTTCGGCAGGATAACGAAGCTTGAGTCGCCTTTCAACACTCCGCGCGTAAAGCCTGAAAAGGGCGTTCACCCGAGGCTTATGTTCAGAGCTGAGGAGCTTGAAACTATAAGAGCGAACCTCGAAGCGCCCGAGAATTCGTATGCCTGCGAGGAGCACAAAAAGCTCGTCGCGACCGAGTGCGACGGTGTCATCGAGGGCGAACTCAGCTACAATCAGCTCGGCAGGATACTCACGACGATCGAGTCGAAGGCTTTCGAGTACGCGCTGAACGGCGATCCGGTCGTCGGATGCGACGCGATAAACGCGATCGCGAACGTGATGCTGACCGCGACCTACAGTCATATTCCCGACAGCTCGCGACCGATGGGGCAGGTTATGTTGACCGCCGCCGAGGTCTACGACTGGTGCTATGACCTGATGACCGACGAGATAAAGGCGGCTTTCGTCGCCGCGTGCGAGAGCATTGTCACGCCGGGCATGGAGATGGGCTTCCCGCCGATGAAGCAGGGAACTATCTCGGGTCACGGCTCGGAGGCGCAGGTGCTGCGCGACTGGCTGGCGCTCGCGATCGCTGCATATGACGAATACCCCGACATCTACGAGTTTGTCGCGGGCGAGATATTCGACAAGTTTGTCCCGGTGCGCGATTATTACTACAAGTCGGGCACGATACATCAGGGTAACAACTACGGTCCGTACCGCTTCAACTTCGATCTCTGGTCGGCATGGCTCTTCAAGCGCATGAGCGGCGAGATGATCTACGACGAGAGCATGAGCAAGGTAATTTACAGTTTTATCTACGGACTCAGACCCGACGGACAGCAGCTCCGGATCGGCGACGACTGGAGCGAGAAGGGAAAGAAATACAGCGTCGAGTACAATATCGCGAGCTTCTACGCGGCGAATCTCTTCGGCGACGAGGTGATCAAGGGCGAGTCGAAGCGGCTTCTGAACGACTACAAGTCGATCAGCTACTCCAACACGACTCTGACTCCGGTGCAGTATCTCGTCTTCAACGATCCGTCGCTCGGCACAAAGGAGCTTGGCACTCTGCCGCTGACCTATTACATGGGCTCGCCGCTCGGTCAGACATTGACCCGCACCGGCTGGAAGCTCGGCGATTCGGACGATATTCTCGTGCAGATGAAGATCGGCGAGCACACCGGAATGAACCACGACCACCTCGACTCGGGCAACTTCCAGATATTCTACAAGGGAATCCTCGCGTCGGAGTCCGGCGTCTACGACAGCTATTACACGCCGCAGGACAAGAATTACAACAAGACGACGGCGGCGCACAACTGCCTGCTGATCTTTGACCCCGACGAGGACACAAGCGGTCGCGCGAACTGCGGTGGACAGCGCTATGTCGGCGAGACCGGCAATCTCGACCTCTGGCTGAACGACAAAAAGTACCGCTTCGGCAGAGTCACGGCGCACGAGGAGACCGACACGCACGTGGTTCTGACCGGCGACATAACGTCGGCTTACACCGACAAGGTGAGCGAAGTGCTGCGCTCGATGGTTTTCATCCCGACCGGAGACGCTGAAATGCCGGGAATTTTCGCGGTATATGACCGTGTGACAGCGTCGAAGGCGTCGTTCAAAAAGACTTTCCAGCTCCACATGCAGACCGAGCCGGAGATTTCCGGAAATACGACGGTCATCACCAACAAAGGCGTCCTTGTGAACCAGACGCTTCTGCCGAAGGACGCGGTCATCACGAAGATCGGCGGCGAGGGGAACGAGTTCAACATACAGGGCGTGAACTATCCGTCGACCAAAATGCCGGGCGAGGACAATGTCATTGAGGCAGGCTGGGGACGCGTTGAAATCTCCCCCGCGGCTGAAAATCTCTCGGACAGCTTCCTTAACGTGATGTACGTGACCGACGAGGGCACGGCGGCAGACGCGAAGGCTGAGCTCATAGAGAGCGACAGCGCGGTCGGCGCG
>CAKSOR010000439.1 GCA_934477985.1 uncultured Eubacteriales bacterium | reverse complement strand
CTTCCTGCCTTCAGTATACCATGTTTCGCGCCGCTATGGGTCAGTTCCTTGTCCACTTCCTGGGGTATAGTTTAGAAACGAGCGGACGGAAGCAGTGGAAATATGGGTGCGAAAGAGTATTTCAATTCTAGCGAAAACGATCAAAAACGTCAAGAAAACGATGTTTTTAGAATTTTTCTACTCTTTGTAATCAGCAGGTCGGGGGTTCGAGTCCGTCTACCAGCTCCAATCCTTTCAGCAAACAGCGAACTGAATATGGGGGAATTCCCGAGTGGCCAAAGGGGGCAGACTGTAAATCTGTTGTCAGTGACTTCGGTGGTTCGAATCCACCTTCCCCCACCAAAGCAGAGCCAGACGAACCAGATGTGTTCGCCTGGCTCTGCTTCCTCAACGATCTATATGATCGGTGGCACATTCATTCTTGTGTGTTCTCTTGCGCAAGAATAGAAAAAGAAGCACCTGCCCATCTTCATGACGGGCAGGTGCTCTTTTGCATTTTTTCGTAACGTATTTCGTTATAATCATACGAATTGCTTCAAATCGTCATAATATTCGATATATTATAACGAAAGGAGCATGACCACGGCATGATTAGGATTTTACTGTCCACGCGCTTAGGCGAAAAGCGCTGGACGCAGGCTGATCTCGCTCGTGCAACTGGTATACGGCCGTCCACCATCAACGACTACTACCATGAACTCGCGGAGCGCGTCAACCTTGAGCATCTGGATTTGATATGCGAAGCACTGGACTGCGAGCTAAGCGATCTCATTGTCCGCGTACCAAACAAAGAACCACGAATAAAGTCACGATCTGGTTCTGAATTGCATACCAAACGCTGAATTGGCTCCCTAAAGCCCGGACGCTCACCATGCGTCCGGGCTTTCTCCTTTTGCGGGAATTGTATAGACCTCTATGGCATTCAGAATATCGCCGGGCTGGCACCGGAGCTGGTGACACAGAATCTGAATTGTCTCAAAGGACACATCCTGACGCAGCCGCATCGCCTTGACGGTCTTCGTCGCCAAGCCATACTTCTTGCCGACCTGCGCATCGGTCAGCCCGCGCACATCTTCACGCTTTAGAAACGGGTCAAAGGAAATGATCGTCCTTCTGATGCCGCGCTACATGATTTCGTCGTAGTTCACAAAAAACCTCCTAACCTTCGATTCCGTCCGTCGAATCATCATTTGCAATTACAATCCGTTCGCCATTCGGTAACACGAACGCCAGCTTACAGCCACAGTATTCGGCTATTTTTACAAGATCATCGGCAGACCATCTTTCATTTGAAAACTTGTTGCTCAGGCTCTGCTTACTGCTCATGCCCAAGACTTCCATCAAATCCGACTGCTTCTTTTCGCGCTCCAGCAGCAGGGCTTTGACCTTTTTTGAAACCGACACCTTGCGCCACCTCCCTCTAGTACGAATATACACCATTTCCGTTTATACGTCAATAAAAAAGTTTTACGAATCCACGAAAATATTTAACTTTTCTATTGACAAGTACACGAAAATAGTGTAATATAAGCATGTAAGGCAAAGCCGAACAGCTTTTTGAAAGGAGCGAGGTGAATGAACGACGTGAACGTCACCGAGGCGCTGTTGAAAGCGATCCTCGAACTCATCGAGAAGTGTGAAACGCTCGAAGAACTCCGCGAAAGCGTCAAGCGCATCATGGATGAGTAAATAAAAAGAGTAGCGGTCCCTTCCACAGACCCGCTACGTTCGATTGAGTCCGTCTCGCTTTTACGCTCTTTACAAGCAGTTTTATCACATCTCGCCAATGGACGACCTGATCCGTGCGCGAATCGATACCGCAAAATACTGCCTTTCAAATTCCGAAACATCCGTCCATACACTTACAGAGTCGCTCGGATATCATAGCCTCAGCCATTTCTGCCGCCAATTCAAGGCAGTCACGGGCCAAACGCCGGGCGAATACCGCATCTCGTGCCTTTCATCTGCTTGCCCTGAACTATAGACAATCTCATCAATCCAAGCCTATTCAACGTGCGGTGCAGTTGTCAGCGCATTGTAGTTCTTTTGATTTACGAACGCGGAATCCAATCCGCTGACAGTTCTTCAAAATACGCATACGTCTCCGGCGTCAGCTCCTTGAGCTGCGCCAGCGTCTGTGTGCTGCCAGAAAGCCAGTACGAAAAGAACTCCGCGAAGTATTCCAAGCTGTTGCTTTTCGCGTGCTGCTTCATCGGTGCAGATGCGGCTTCGAGCGCATACAAGTCCTTATGCTCCTGCGGGAAACCCATTGTGCAATCAAGAAAGTGTCCGAATTCGTGCAGAATCGCGCTGGCCTCGAAAACGTAAATCCGCTTCTCTGTGTATGCCGCCGCGCCGATGCAATTCACGCCGAGCTTGCGGCTGAGAGCTGTGAGGTACTCCGTGCCGATCACGAACGTCCAGCCATTTTCGTTGAAAGCGTCGAGGATCGGCTGTGGGACTTTGCGGAGTTCCAACAGGAATGCGTTCACGTTCCACTGTGTCAGATTTTCCACTGTGACCGGTGTTTCGGGCGGCGTAACGGTCAGCGTCTGCATCAGGACGGCGTGAAGGAGCTGTGCGGCTTCGGCGCGTGTGACGAGATCAGTTGTAGTCTTGTTTTCAGCGCGAAGCCCAAACTCCTTGCCGACGCGCAGGGCATTTTCGCCGGAAGAAAGCCATGCAAGACCGTAAAGCGTTGCGTCGTAGAGCGGGATTCCGGCTGCCGCAAATGCAGTCCGATAGAGTTCGCCGCGGCAGATAAGACCGTTTGCGTCACTGATTGCGGTCGGCTCCAGCCAGCCGCTGCAGATGGCGGCCTTTTTATACGCGGGGAGGTTTGACGGTTACGTTTGACGGTTACAGTGCCGCAGAAAAGATGGAGAATTTCATGGCACAGGTGATGTAAAAGCAAGAACAGAACGAGACGGGAAGAATGACATGAGC
>CAKSOR010000438.1 GCA_934477985.1 uncultured Eubacteriales bacterium | reverse complement strand
CGAGCGCTGTCAGTAGCAGAGCGTCAATCTTATGAAGTCTCTCGCAGTTCTGCTCATACGGCGCTGGGACTGGCGAGCCGACGCCGAAATATCCGCGCAGATCCGCGTTCGCGTAGAGCTTCTCGCCGCTCTCGACCATGCCGGAAAGCACCTTCGATGCCCGCGCGTCGTCGCCGAGCGCCTTCATGCAGAGCGCCGCGAAGATCGTCATCTCGCTCTCCTGCGGAGGCTGGTTCGCTCCGGCGGTGAAAGCCTCGACCGCCGCCTTTTCGTCGCCGAGCTTCTTTTCAAGAAGTCCGGTGAAGTAGTAGATATTCGCCTCCTGCGCGCTGTAGTGCCGTCCCTCGCCGTAGTTCGCCGGGTAGATCAGCGCGTTTTTGTAGTAGTCGAGCGCCGCTTTCGTGTCGCCCTCAGCTTCGGCGCGGAGTCCCATCAGCACCCAGAGCCAGCCGTGATGGCGGGTCAGCTTGCCCTCTCCGCCCTCGTAGATGTTGAAGCGCTTCTTGCCGAGCAGCTCCTTCGCGCGGTCGAACTCGCCATGCATCGTGAGGAGGATTATGTACTCAAGATAGCAGTCGTCGCGCTGAGAGGTCAGGTCGATGTGCTCCTCGAGCAGCTTAACGCGCTCCGCGACGCTCACGTTGGTGTTCTTGTATAACTGCAACAGCTCGAAATTGACGCGGGCGGCGCAGGGGTCGTTCTCTCTGACCGCCAGCGCGAGCGAATCCTCGAGACAGGTTCTAGCGCCCTTCGGGTCGTCGAAGTGGTCGAACAGGCACTGCGCTAAATTGCGCTTTGTCGGCGCGCAGGCGTGCAGGCTGTCCGACTTCTCCCAAGCCTCGCGAGCCATCGCGTAATTCATTCTGTCATAGTAAAGGCAGCCAAGCAGGTACTCGGAGCGCCAGTCTCCGCCCAGCAAAGCCGGAATATCGGCGAGCCGGTTCGGGTGGCAGAAGGTCAGATCGGTCGTCTCAAGCGGTTCGCCGAGCTTTGCCAAATGGCAGTAGATAAGCTGCGACGGCTTCCTGCATTCACGGAGAATTCTCTTCGCCTCGCCGGCAAGCCCGAAGCTCTCGAAATCAAGCGCCGCGTCGAGCACGTCCTCCGGGCGGTTCAGGATATATTCGCCGACCTCTCCGCCGGACTTAAGATACTTCGCAAATCTCGCGGTCGCGTCAAGCGGAATTATCTCAAGCGCCTTGTCAATGAGCTTTGAGTCGGTCAGATAACCGAGCATCGTCAGCGCGCCGACCTGCTTTGTGTTGGTCTCAAGGCAGAGCTTAAGCTCCTCGACAGCCTTCGCGTAGTCGCCGCGAGCAGCGTCAAGCTTCGCGAGCTCATAGAACGCCGCCGAACGGAGCGGGTACTGCCAGGTCGCGTCGTAGAAGAGATCATATGCGCGGTCGGTATTCCCGCGGAGCTTTTCGAGTCTCGCGAGATCGTAGACCGGCTGGGTGTCGAATGGATTGTCGTTGCGCATTTTCAGCCGCCCGACCGCCTTCTCAAGGAATTTCGCGGCGTTGTCGTAGTCGGCGCGTTCGGTGAGGATCAGCCCCATCAGGTGGTTTGAGCGCATATCCTCGGGGTCGCGTCGGAGCGCCTCGGCGAGATAATCCTCGGGCTTGTAGGTGTGGTGCTTGTACTGCATCAGGTGCGAAGCGTGGAGGACGAGATCCTCAAGACGCTCGACATCCTTCGGACGCGGCGGAATCTCACGGGCTTCCGGCGGCTTTCTGTGTCCCTTTTCGACCGGCTGATAGGAGACAATCGGCTTTTCCGCGGAGAACTCGACGCGAAGGTCGGTGAGCACCGGGGAATCTATCCCGGTCTCAATCAGCCAGAATTTCTCGGGATCGATCGGACCGGACTTTTCGGCTATCTTCTCGCCCTTGTAGAAGAGCTTCAGCGAGGCGTTCTCGTGCGCCGAGGTCGCGACCGCGCCGAACTTCACTTTGTTTTTGTCGACCTCGAGCGATACCGCGCCGCCGCGGCTGGCGTTCTTTACCTCGCCGATTCCTCTGACCGGATACCAGACCTGCGAGAAGGTCTTGGTCTCGCCCGGCATTATGTAGGTGAAATCAGGCTGGTTGTCTGTGAAAACTCCGGTCATCAGCTCGATATAGCGGTCGCCGTTGTCGGTGAGGTTAGCGCACCACGCGTGACCGAACGCGCCGTCGCCCCAGGTCCACATCTTCTTTCCGACGCTGTAGCGGTGATCCGAGACGGTGACGGTTCCGGCGTCAGCGGCGAAATCGTAGCCCGCTAAGAAATCCATGTCCGACTGTCCGCGCGAGACCATTACCGAGGTCGGGAGCTTGACATTCGAGTACCACGTGACATCGGTTCCCTTGCCGTAATCGAACGGACGCGCGGTGTGATAGACGCCTTTCATCACCGGGAAGGAGATGACGGCGCGGCGGTCGTGGTCGTTGCCCCACTCGACATCCGGCGGGAAGGTCGCCTTGTACTGCTTATGCACGCGGACGGCTAAGTTGTTCCACCACATGAACGGCAGCGGACGGTCGGTGCGGTTGCATACGGTCGCGGTCGCCTCGACAATCGACGAGCCGGGGTAAACTGTAATCGCGACCTCGCCGTGCATGCGGTTGAAGGGCTCGGACTCACCCATCACGCAGGTCTTCGAGCCGTCGGGATTCTCGCGGATCACGGCGTCAAGCGGCATGAAGGTCGTCGGGCGATGATGCTGCGCCCAGTTGAACTCGACTCCGCCAGAGACCCACGGTCCGGCAAGCCCGACAAGCGCGGGCTTTATGACGGTGTTCTGGTAGATGAACTCATAGCCGTTCTTCTTGTCGACCGCACCGTGAATCTTTCCGCCGAGCTCGGGAAGGAGGATCGTCTTTATGTACTCGTTCTCGATAGTGACGGCGTCGTAGTCCTTATCGACCGGGGTATTCGTGAGCCGGTCGGTGAACGAGAGCGGATAGAGC
>CAKSOR010000437.1 GCA_934477985.1 uncultured Eubacteriales bacterium | reverse complement strand
CCGATCCGCGGCGCGGCTATGCCGCGCCGCGGGCAAGGGGCTCGCCGCCCCCTGCGACCCCCGCCGCCGCGCGCTTCGCGCGCGCCGCGCAGGCGGGAACTTCGTTCCCGTCGACCTCGCGCGCCCGGATCGCTCGCCTCCGGCTCGCTCCCGACGCGAGGTCGATGGCGTTGCTACGAGCAGTGGGAGTAAGCTCCCACTGCGCCACCTGCGTTCGCCGGGCGGCTGCGCCGCCCGGCGAACCGAGTTGCTCCGAGCTGCACAGCAGCTCGGAACAACTCGTTCTAACGTCTCACGAAAGACCTCACCCAGGAGATCTCCCGTAATAAACGCCATCCGACAAATCTCACTTTTCCGACGCGATAAGTATCGACAACGCCTTTCTCTGCCCATCTGTCGGAGGTTTCAGCTTTCCATTCGCGAGCAGCGCCTTCAGACAGTGAAGTATGAACCAGCCGTCCGACGCGAAAAGAAATTGCAGCTCATATTCGCACACCCTTCTCAGATGCTTCGGAACAGCGTCAAGCGCCGCGCTCACATATGGCGCTTTAAGCCGCTCGAACTCCTCCGCATTCCTCTCGCGGATACCGTCGCCAAGCGCTATCAGCTTTTTCTTTATTCCGGGACTCAAAAGCATGACTATCTGCCATGAGACCTTGAACGTTTCCTCCGGATCGCCGCAGGTCTTCACATATCCCCGCTCGGCGAGCCACGCGGCGTCCTCCTTTGAGAGCTCGTCGGATTCCCAGAGCGAGAGAACCCGCTTCGCCCGCTCGACGTAGTAATATGGCTCGTCCTTGCGCTCCGACCACTCGCTGTCAACCTGCCAAAGCATGTTCTCACCGTCGCCATTCCACATCGGTCCGTTCCAGTCACGCATCTCAATATATCCCTCCGGGAGTTTCAGATCGCCGCGCTTCACATCGGCGCTGAATATGTTAACCCCACCATCCGGGCGGATCGTCGCCACCTCGTCAAACCTGATCCTCTCCCTGACGCTTCCCGACATCGCGGCGATGAATGGAATCAGTGCCCAGAGAATGAAATTGTCATCGCGCTTCGCGCCTGAGGTCATCGTAACCTCGCCGTCGGTCTGCCCGCAGGCGATGTCAGGGTCGCTCAGAAGCCCCGAACTTGTCAGCTCGTCGAATAGCTCGTTCGCGAAAATCGCGGCGGCTTTTTTGTACATCTCGTCTCTCAGCGCCAGGAGCTCCGCTGTCGGCTCGTTGATGATGAAATTCGCGATATACTTCCCGCCCTTCTCGACTAAAAATCCGTTCTCCTCTAGCCGCTCGATCTCGCTCTCGACATAGACCGGTGAGACGCCGAGTTCATCGGCAATCTCGTTCACGCTCCTGAACCCGGACTTCACCGAGTAGCATATGTTTCTCGGCAAAGCCGTGCCGAAAAAGGCGGAGAGCGGTCGGTTTCCTATCGAGCCGCAGAATCCGGTGCGTGAAAAATCCACCGGCGCGAATCTCAGTTCACTTGACTTTCTTTCCATGTCCATACCTCGCTTCAATTCTTTTTTTGCCTCGAAAAGATGCCACTTTACTGTTCCGACCGGGATTCCGAGCGACTCCGCGAGCTCCGACTGCTTTCTGCCGTCGAAATAGTAACCGACGACAATCTGCCGCTGGAGCTTTGAGAGATACGCGATCTCCGAGCACAGACGCGTTATGATGTCTGAGTCGTCGTCAGCCGGATCGTTGCCGCCGATGACATCCTCTGGCGGGAGTCCGACGATCTCGTATTCAGAGCGCCTCGCGCCGTCGCGGTAATAGTTTGCGAGCGCGTTATGCGCCACCGTCCAGATGAATTTCGGCGGATCGAGTATGTCATCGCGCGCGGTCAGCACCTGAAAGGCTTTCAGGGCGATTTCCTGTGAAAGATCCTCGGCGTCCTGGCTGTTCCGGCATCGCTTCAGTGCGAACCCGTAGATCGGCTTCAGAAATCCGTTTATTATTTTATCGGCTTCGCTCCGGTTCAAGTTTATCACCTCTTCGACAATACAGACACGAAAACCTTGAAAAGGTTGGAAATATTATACCGCAAAAAAGAAAAAAAGTCAAGACTTGACAAACTTGCGGAAAAATGTTATAATTGAAATAACGATTCATCGGAGGAAACGTTTATGGTTAACATTTTACTCGAGGGCTATGACATCGACGCGCCGTGGCTTAAGGAAGCACTGTCAGGATACATTCTGCCGGATATGAAGGTCGCGGTCGCGGCACTGTCATTTCGCAAAAACCGCGTCAGATCAGCGAATGACTGGGACAACCTTTACGCACCGGACGGAAAATTCTATAATGGAATAACCGCCGGATTCATGAGCTATGGGATTCCGACTGAAAAGGTCTCGTTTATCGATTATTTTCGTGATACAAAAGAATCAGCGGTCGAGAAGATCTGCAAGGCTGACATATTGTATTTTTTAGGCGGAATGCCCGATCTCATGTACGAGCGGATAGAAGGACTGGGACTTGGTGAGCCGATGCGGAATTTCAAGGGAATTGTCATGGGCTACAGTGCCGGAGCGGTGATACAGCTCTCTGAATATCATCTCTCACCAGATGCGGATTACCCGGAATTCGGATATCACAAGGGGCTTGGGTATCTTGACGGATTCTATCATGAAGTCCATTATACCGGCAGCAGTGTTCAGAATGACGCAATTCGGCGCGTACTTTCAGAGCGTCACAGACCCGTTTATGCGACAAGATCGGGTCAGGGGGCGATGATAATTGAAAACGGAGATATCCGGATGGTCGGCGAAGTCAAGTTATTCGAGCCATGAACCGGCATTGTCAGCAACAGCCTGTTGCTTGACTTTTCCACAGTGCTGTGGTATAATGTCCATAACGAAAACAAAAGTGAGGTATCATCATGGAAACACGCGAAATAATCCTTAAACTGCGCGAGAAAAGCGGAATGTCGCAGGACGAGCTCGCT
>CAKSOR010000436.1 GCA_934477985.1 uncultured Eubacteriales bacterium | reverse complement strand
GTTTCGCAAAGCACCAGCGGGTCGTGCCGTCCGGATTGCGGACACACATGTCCTCGTAGGCGGCGTTCTCGCTGCACCAGTCGAGGATGGTCATCTCCTTTTTGAGTATTTCGCAGGTCGGCTGAGCGGTCTCCCTTGCGCGTCCCAAGGGGCTTGAGTAGATGAGATCGAGTCTGTCCTGCGCAAAGCGGCGCGAAACTGCCTCAGCCTGCCGCTTTCCGAGCGGAGTCAGGCAGTCGTGAATATAATCGGGGTTTCCGTGACGTATTATGTAGAGTCTCATTTGCGATTCCTTTCGGTTTTTTGTAAGAATATTATACCACTTCGCAGCGCAATTGTCAAGTTACATCTTGACATCCGGCGAAAAAAGTAGTATAATATTTTCATTACATAAAAAGAAAGGCATGTCATGAACAATCGACCTCACAACAGAAGAACAACAAGCTCCTCCGGAAAGGTCAGCGTCGGCAAAGGCGAACGTCTCGGCGCCCCATCCGGCAACCGCTCAGGAGGCGGCGGAAACAGCGGCTGCGCGATAGCCGCTCTGCTCGGAATCTTCGCGCTTCTCCCGAAAAAAGCCCGCCGCGTGCTGATTATCATCATCGCACTGCTCGCGGTTCTCTACCTCGGCTACTCCTGCCTGATGGACGAGGAATTCCCCGACGACACAGTCGACGAGTGGACCGACACGTCCGACGACTGGAGTTACGATGAGACGACGGCGCACGAGACGCTGATCGGCACTTCAAAGCCCGAGTCTCCCGACACGACCGCGCCGACTCCATCGACTCCGTCAAACAACGCCCGCGAGCGATATACAAAGCTCGTCGGAAACGGCGACGACCAAGTCACCGTAATGGTCTATCTCTGCGGCACGGATCTTGAATCCGAGTACGGCATGGCGACCTCCGACCTCAAGGAGATGCTCGCGGCTGATCTGTCTGACAATGTAAACGTCATCGTCCAGACCGGCGGCGCGTCGAAGTGGAAGAACAACGTCGTCTCAAGCTCAAAATTGCAGCGCTATCAGCTGGTCGGCGGAAAGCTCAGGACGCTTGAGAGCGATCTCGGCTCGAAGTCGATGACAAGCCCCGACACGCTCTCGTCCTTCATCAAGTACTGCGAGAAGAACTTCCCCGCCGACCGCAATTTCCTGATCCTCTGGGATCACGGCGGAGGAACATTATCCGGCTACGGATACGACGAGAAATTCGAGTCGTCCGGCTCGATGACGCTCGACAAACTGAACGACGCGCTCGCCGACGCCGGATGCAAGTTCGACTTCATCGGCTTCGACGCCTGCCTGATGGCGACCTTTGAGACGGCAATAGTCGCGAACGAATACGCCGACTATCTGGTCGCGTCGGAGGAGCTCGAGCCGGGCACCGGCTGGTATTACACCGGCTGGCTCGACCTCATCTCGAAGAACACCTCGACCCCGACCGTCGATGTCGCGAAGAAGCTGATCGACGATTACGTCGCGTCAAACAGCTCGACCGGCTCGAAGGTCACGCTCTCGATAATCGACCTCGCAGAGCTCTCAAAGACCGTTCCGAACGCCTTCAACAAGTTCTCAAGCTCGACCTCGGAGCTGATCGCGTCGGACGATTACCAGACCGTCTCGAGCGCCCGCGCGTCAACCCGCAAGTTCTCAGAGAAGTCGAAGATCAACCAGATCGACTTAATCGACTTCTGCGAGCGGCTCGGCACATCCGAGGCAAAAGCCCTCGCAAAGACGCTTGCGTCCTGCGTCAAGTACAACGGCACTAACATCTCGGGCGCGAACGGCGTCAGCATCTACTTCCCATACGAATCGACGCGCAACATGGACAGCGCGGTCAGAATCTACAACGAGCTCGGCATCGACCCCGAGTACACCGACTGCATACGCTCATTCGCGAGCCTCGGCGCTGCGGGACAGGTCTCTGGCTCAGGCAGCGGCGGCTCGATTATCGGCAGCCTGCTCGAAGCCTTCTTAAGCGACGGAGGAGAATCGACCGGAAGCGAACTCGGAATCTCATCGCTGCTCGGCGGACTCGGCGGAGAATCCTCCGGCACGAATATCTCCGGGCTGCTGGACGCGCTGACCTCCTCGCGCTCGATGCCGTCCGGGCTTGGCTGGCTCGACAAGAAGCTCATCAAGGACAGCGCGAAGTCGATCGAGTCGAACTCGCTCGCTCCGAAGCTCAAGGCGGTCACCGAGGGCGGCAGAAAGCTCGTAAAGCTCTCTGAGAGCGACTGGAGTCTCGTAAACGCGATTGAACTCAATCTCTATATCGACGACGGCGAGGGCTACATCGACCTCGGACTCGACAACACCTTCGACTACGACAAGAACGGAAACCTGATCTGCGAGTGGGACGGCACGTGGCTGACGCTGAACGGACACGCGGTCGCCTACTACCGCACAGGTGAGACTCAGAAATCCGACGGGACTTATGTGACCTACGGAAAGATTCCGGTCCTCCTGAACGGTGCGCGCGCCGAGCTCAACGTCGTGTTCGACGAATCTGCGAGCGACGAGGATTACGGACAGATTGTCAGCGCCACACATGTCTACGCCGACGAGACGAATACCGAGCCCAAGAGCTTTGAGCTGTCCGTGGGAGATGTCATCCAGCCGATCTGCGGCTACTACAAATACGACGGAAGCTACGACGCCGATTACACGCTCGGAGAGTCATTCAAGCTTGCGAAATCAGGCTTCAGACTCACAAACATGGAGCTCGACGTGAAGAACGCCGTCGCGTCATACCGCTTCACCGACATTTACGGCGGATATTACTGGGTCAAATAAATATAAAAAGGAACTGCCGGAAAGGCAGCTCCTTTTTTTCTTTACTTGTTGAGGTCGTCGAGCATCTTGACGTAATCATCGAGCGCGGACTGTGCCGACGAGAGCGCCGCGGTGTAGTCCGACATGTAGCTGTCAGCGCCGTTCGCCATCGACTTCTGTAC
>CAKSOR010000435.1 GCA_934477985.1 uncultured Eubacteriales bacterium | reverse complement strand
CTCTTGTACTGACCGAAGAGGAAGCCGATCTCGCGTGCTCCGACTCCGATGTCGCCCGCCGGAACGTCGGTGTCAGCGCCGATGTGCTTTGCGAGCTCGGTCATGAAGGACTGGCAGAAACGCATGATCTCTCCGTCACTCTTGCCCTTCGGGTCGAAGTCCGAACCGCCCTTGCCGCCGCCCATCGGAAGGCTGGTGAGCGAGTTCTTGAAGCACTGCTCGAAGCCGAGGAACTTGATGACCGAAGCGTTGACCGACGGATGGAGTCTGAGTCCGCCCTTGTACGGTCCGATTGCCGAGTTGAACTGAACGCGGAAGCCGCGGTTAACCTGGACCTTGCCCTTATCGTCAACCCACGAGACTCTGAACTGAATGAAGCGCTCAGGCTCTACAATGCGGTCAAAGATGCCAGCCTCAATGAGGTCGGGACGCTTGTCAGCGACCGGCTCGAGCGACTCGAGAACCTCGCGGACTGCCTGCTGGAATTCGGGCTCGTTTGGGTTTCTCTTGCAGACCGTCTCATAGACGCCGGCAAGATACTGATTCTTGAAAGACATTTTTATGTACCTCTTTTCAAAATACGTGATTTTATCGCGTTAATTCGGAACGATATAATTATACTACATTTCCGCGGATTTTTCAATATCCAGGCGAAAATTCTTGATTCCAAAAGTGTAAAAAAATCTTTAATACACATTTTATAGTAATAGCATAAAAAAATGTAATTTTTCCAAATTATTACAAGTAAATATAAAAATTGGAACTAATGGAAAATGATGGAGGTCACTGTATGAAAAAAAACGGTGGAACCGCCCGCTTCATCAAAAACGGACTGCTCCTGACCTGCGCGTCGTTCTTTATGCGCGTGGTCGGAGTCAGATTCAACGCCTTTGTCAGCGCTAAGGTCGGCGCGGACGGCATCGGACTTTATACACTGATAATGAGCGTATACGGCTTCGCGGTGACGCTCGCGAGCTCGGGTGTCAGTCTCGCCGCGACACGAATGTGCGCCGAGGCTGAGTCGGAGACTGAAAAACGCTCGGCGCTCCACCGCTGCGCGCTCTACGCCTCCGTCTGCGGAACACTTTCCTGCTCGCTTCTGCTGATCTTCGGGAAATTCATCGGCGAGGACCTTCTCGGAGACGCACGGTGCGTGATACCTCTGAGACTGCTCGCGCTGAGCATGCCGTTCATCGCGCTTTCAAACGTGATCCACGGTTACTTCTCAGCGGCGAGAAAAGTCTCGCGGAGCGCGGCGGTGTCGGTGTTCGAACAGCTTTTCAGAATAGCCGTGACAGTCTGGCTGCTCGGAGTCGTTCCGGATGGGATCGAATACGCCTGCATAGCGCTGCTCGGCAGCGGGATGCTGTCGGAAATCGCGTCGTTTCTGGCGGTCTTTTCGCTCTATCTGCTCGACCGGCGGAATATGAAGTATGAGCATTCCGTGATCGACGGACAAACGCTGTCGCGGAAATTATTCTCTATAACCCTTCCGGTCGCGGCGGCGGCTTACATCCGCTCGGGGCTGACGACGCTCGAGCACATTCTGATTCCGCGCGGACTGCGGCAGAATCCGGCGACGAGCGAACGCGCGCTCGCGTCGTACGGCATTCTCTGCGGAATGGTCATGCCGGTAATAATGCTGCCGACCGCTTTTCTCTACTCATTCACCGGATTGCTTATACCTGAGTTCGCCGAAGCGTCGGCACGTGGGGAAAAGCGGCGGGTGGTTGACATGTCGGCGCGCGCCGCGTCGCTGACACTCAGCTTTTCGTTCGGATGCGCGGCGCTGCTGTCAGTCTTCTCGGGTGAGCTCGGGGTTCTGATCTACAAAAGTACAGAATGCGGGGATTTCATCAGGATAATGGCGCCGCTGATACCGGTCATGTACCTCGACCACGCGATAGACTCGATACTCAAGGGTCTCGGCGAGCAGCTATACTGCATGAAGGTAAACATTCTTGACGCGGCGATGTGCGCGCTGATGGTCTTCATCCTCTGCCCGCGGATCGGAATTTACGGTTATGTGGCGACGATATACGTGAGCGAGGCGGTCAACGCGTCGCTCAGTCTCGCGCGGCTCTGCAAAAAAACCGGGACCGGCATATCGCCCCGCGCGGTGGTTCGACCGGTGCTCGGGGCGCTCACAGCGGCACTCGCGGTAAAGCTGATGCAAAACGGCGTGGGGATTATGAACCTTGTACTCCGTGTATGTGTTTTCTGCGGTGTATATCTCATAATTACCCTCACCAGCCTTCCGAAGCTCAGAGCCACCACTCCGGAGTCAGTTCGCCAAGCGTCATGACCTTGTTCTTCTCAACATCCATCATGATCTCAACCGAACGATAGCTGTCGGGCATGAGCTGCGCCATGAGCTCGCGGCAGGCACCGCAGGGCGGCATCGCGTTCCCTTTGGACGAGATTGCTATCACACGCTTTATCCCGCTCTCGCCATCAGTCAGCATATTGAAGATCGCGTTCCGCTCGGCGCAGATTCCAAGAGTGCAGGCGGTGTCGACACAGACTCCGACATAGATCTTTCCGGAAACCGACTCAACCGCCGCCGCGACTCCTCCGGCTTCGATGAACTCCGAAACCTTGCGCGGGTTTATCACCGCCTTAGCGGTGTCATATAGTTTCTGCCATTCGATCGTCATTTGTTTTTTCCCTTCATTACAATAATTACCCCTGTCGCCGGACATTTCCCGGCGTTCGTGCAGCTCTCCGAGACGCTGCACGCTGCTATCCCGACCCTGACATTCAGAAGCGCCTCAAGCGTCACTGAGTCCCCGGCGCTTGATGCCGGAGAATGTATCGTGACCCTGCCATCCGGCGCTACAGTTGTATACATGAACAGATTTATCGGTCGGATAATCGTCCGGCGCTCGTCCAGCGCGTGATTTATGGTCTTTTTCGCGTGAAAACAACCTTAAGGCAATACCGCACAATTCACGGCTAACGCCTTAAGCGC
>CAKSOR010000434.1 GCA_934477985.1 uncultured Eubacteriales bacterium | reverse complement strand
GTGTAATAGTCTTTCCGTATCAGCTGCACGAGTATCTGCCGGTTGACAATGAGCGGGCGGCGGTGATGCTGCTGAATCCCGAGCGGAACAAACGGATTTACGAGTATTTCAGGAAACAATTGCCGAGGACGCCGATCATATCCCATGAGATAATCGACAATGAACTGAGGACGCTCACGGAGTATATGCTGGCGCAGTCAAAAAGAAGCTGGGACCGCACAAAATCCGACAGCGGCGAGATAGTGGGCATATACAAGGAACTCATTTTCGCCATCGTACTTGAAAAGCTCGAGTACGAGCCGGTGACGCCGGGGAAGATCGACGCGATGCGCAGTGTGCTCTTCTGGTGTCAGGAGCATTTCACCGAGCCGGTGACAATACCGATGGCGGCGAAGGCGCTTCTGATCTCCGAGAGCCAGCTCTCGCATCTGTTCTCAGGGCGGATACATGTGGGATTCCGGGATTACATCAACAGTCTGCGTGTCCAGGCGGCGACCGTCATGCTGACCGAGACCGACAAGCAGATCAGCGAGATCGCGTTCGATTGCGGCTTCGCGAGCTTCTCGACCTTCAACCGCGCGTTCAGGTTAAGCACCGGAATGACTCCGCGCGAGATCAGAAAGCAGGGAAAGCGTTAGCTCTCTTGATGAGCTGCGCCATATCGCTGGGAAGGGAACAAAATGAAAAACACAACATTATGCTACATCGAGCGCGGCGGAAAATATCTGATGCTCCACCGCGTCAAGAAAGAAAACGACGAGAACCACGACAAATGGATAGGCGTAGGCGGACACTTCGAGGCGGGCGAGAGCCCGTTTGACTGCGTCAGACGCGAAATATCCGAGGAGACCGGACTTCATATCCCGCCCGAAAGGCTCGATTACCGCGGCATTGTGACCTTCATGTCGGAAAAATATAATTCTGACGGCGAACAGATGCACCTCTTCACGGTCGACGGAAGCAATATCGAAAACATTGAAAGTCCCGCCGATTGCGATGAGGGAGTTCTCGAGTGGATTGACAAGACAGAGCTGATGTCGCTACCGATGTGGGATGGCGACCGTATTTTCTTGGAGCTCATCCACACCGACTGTCCGTTCTTTTCGCTGAAGCTCGATTACGACAGGGACGACCGCCTGAGGTCGCACGAACTTCACTTCTCCGGGAACAGCCGCGGGTGTCCGACGTCAAAAGAACCACTGCTGATTTCAGCCTGTCTGCTCGGCGCTTCCTGCCGCTATGACGGCAAGTCAAAGCCGCTCGATGAACCTTCGCTGAAAGCGCTTGGCGAACGGTTCCAGCTCATTCCGGTATGTCCCGAGCAGCTCGGCGGACTTCCGACTCCGCGCCTTCCGTGCGAGATAAAGCGCGGACTGGTTATCCGGAAGGACGGCGAGGACATCACCGAAGCATATCGCCGCGGCGCTTCCGAGACACTGCGGCTCGCGAAGCTATCCGGCGCGAAAAAAGCGCTGCTGAAGGCAAAGAGCCCTTCATGCGGCGCGGGAAAGATATACGACGGCAGTTTCTCCGGAAGGCTCACCGACGGTTACGGAATAACGGCGAAGCTGCTGACAGAGAACGACATCGAGGTCTTCAGCGAGGATTGTATCGGAAAACTGCTCGGGATATAAGGGATGCCAGGACGGAAAAGGTGGTTTCAAACCGGCAGCGTGAGCGAAAATAGCTTCGCAGCCGCGGCGGATGAAACTCAACGCTTGGTTGAGTTTTGACTTGCTGACGAGTCGCTTTACAGTCGTCTCAGAATATGGTAGAATGTATATGCCCGATAAAGCCCGGTGCGTTGACGTCAGTGCCGGGCGGATCAGGGAGGCGCGTCAGACGTCGGACACGCCTCCCTGATCGGGGTGAGAAAACTATAAGTGAGGTAAACGAAATGCTGCCATATGTATTCAGCGCAACACCGGTCGGACAGACCATACGCAGACTCCGCAAGGAGCGGGGACTTACGCAGGAAGAGCTTGCCGAGCAGCTTAACGTGACGGCTCAGGCGGTATCGAAGTGGGAGAACGAGACAGGAATGCCGGACATCTCGCAGATTGTGCCGTTGGCGAGCGTGTTCGGGGTCAGCACCGACGTGATATTCGGGCTCGACACGACGACGGCGGGCGAGGATGTGACGAGGATACTCCACGATGCCGAGGCGGACAAGGTATACGGCGACGCGGCGTCGTATCTGAAGGCATACGACCGGATCAGCGACGGTCTGAGGAAATATCCGGGAGACCAGCGGCTGCTGATGAACGGATTTGCGCTCGGAATGAGCCTTTGCACGCCGGAGTCAGGGATTTACTGCGGGGAGCGCGCGGAGGAGATTGCCGCGAAATCTGTACGCTGGGCGGGGCTCATCGTGTCGTACTCGAGGAATATCGACGACATAATGTCAGCGAGAATGGGACTCATAGAGTTCTACTGCTCAAAGGGGCAGTACGACCGCGCGGGGAGCGAAGCCGAGAGATTCCCGACGCGGAGCGACCTGACGAGGAACATGGCGCTCGCGTATATCGACGAGTCCCGCGGGGATCACGAGGCTGTGATAAAGGAGCTCGGAACGAACATCGACTATTGCTTGCAGGAGTTTGAGGACAGCACGGCGCGGCTTGGAAGGGCATACATCGCGTCCGGACGTGGCGAGGACGCTGTGAGGTTGTTCGAGCGGTATTTCGCGGCGATGAAGGTGATACTTGATGGAGAGCGACCACTTCCGTACCATGATTTTGATTCAGGTGACTGCTATCTGCTGCTCGCCAAAGCGTACATTATGCTTGGTGAGAAAGCGAAGGCGATGAAGTGTGTCAGGGATTCCGTTGAGTACTATGTCGGTATGTTCGGGGAAGCGGGCGGAACGGAGAGTGCCGTGCTGAAGGCTGAGTCTCCGTTTGTCAGCGGAAGTCCGGTGAATCCGCGGCTTGATCGCGAGGTTGTGAGGAAGAAACTTGAGAGGAAGGTCGACTCTGAGC
>CAKSOR010000433.1 GCA_934477985.1 uncultured Eubacteriales bacterium | reverse complement strand
GCACTACGAATGCGAAGGTTGGGGGTTCGAGTCCCTCCTGGCGCGCCAGGACCTGCGGTTATGTTGCCGCAGGTCTGGAATTTCGGCGCGATGTAGCGCGATACCGGGCAGATCGACGCGATCGAGACGCTGCCGGCGCCATCCTCAAGCCGGAGTCTCAGCGAGCGGAGCTTCGAAATATCGCCAACGTCGATATAGTAGCTCTTCAGCTCCGACTGCCGGTCGAGCTTCAGCGTGACGCTCTTATCCTCGCTGAGCGCGTCGGTGTCGTAGGTCGAGTAGAAGACAGTCAGCGAGTCGGCGTCCGAGTCGTTCGCAATCCGCAGTCTGAGCGAGTTCACGCTCCAGGACGGCGCGTTCGGGAAGACGACCGCCGAGAGAACAGTCGGCTCGCTGTCGCTCATCGTGATATTAAGCCGCTTCGTCAGGTCGTTGTACGACGCGCCCCCTCCGGAGCAGGTGAAATCGTCTATCATGAAGCGCTCGGTGTGGTCGTGGTTCACGCGGTTGTCAGCTCTGAACTCATCGATGAAGAATGTGTTGCGGTTGAGCCCCGACTCTGCCGTCGAGACAGTCAGCGTGATCTCGGCGCTGAGAAGATCCGAGCGCCCCCGCCACGATGCGATCTCAAAGCTGATCGTCGTCCAGTTGTCAGGCTGGATTTTTGTGATATTCCCGGTTGAGCTGCCGTCAGCCGCGCGCAGAGTCATCTGCACGAAATACTCGGCGTCGGGGTCGGCTTCGTAAGCCGGGACACAGACGTCGTAGGAGACGCCCTGATACTCTGTGAGATCAAGTCCCTTTTTGGTTCCGGGATTTCCCGCCGTGACCGAGCCGAACTCGGCGGTCACCTTGCGCACAAGATCGACCGAGACATCGTAGCCGACGACCTCAAGGCACTCGCGCTCACCGTCTGAGGTCGTGATCTGCTCGATCGCCCTTACATTGTCGCTCCTTTTAAAGCCGTCAAGGCTCGTCCCGAACCCGGCGATTATAAGCTCGTCGGATAAAGTCTTATCGGCGGATGTTTCAGACGAAGAACCGTAATCATCGCCGTCAGCCATCACAGTGAACGGCATGGACGTGGTAATTAAAAGCGCGGCGGCGCAGATATTCAGTATCAGCCGCTTAATTTTTTTGTTCAACCTCATCCACCTCCGGGCACTTTGATATATTCGTTTGTCGATACGGCTCACACCATATAATATTATACCATTTTTTGAGCCAAAAAGCAAACCTTTTTTGAGTTTTCTAATAATTTTCTAAATCCCTGTTGCAAGTTGCGCGATTTTCTGTTATAATAGATGTAGTTTGAATTTTCCGGAGGAATAATATGCCGATAAGAATACCGACCGGTCTCCCCGCGCGTGAGACACTTGAACGCGAGAACATCTTCGTGATGAACGAATTCCGCGCTTCGCACCAGGACATACGTCCGCTGAAGATCGCCGTGCTCAACCTGATGCCGACGAAGATCACCACCGAGACGCAGCTTATACGTCTTTTGTCAAACAGTTCATTGCAGATCGAGCTGACACTCTTGCAGACCGCGACGCATCAGTCGCGCCACACGTCAGCCGAGCACATCGAGTCATTCTACAAGAATTTTTCGGATGTTGAGCAGGAGAACTTCGACGGACTGATAATCACCGGTGCGCCGGTCGAGAATCTCGACTTCGGCGAGGTGAATTACTGGGACGAGCTCTGCGGAATAATGGACTGGTCAAAGACGCACGTCTTCTCGACGCTCCACATCTGCTGGGCGGCGCAGGCCGGACTTTTCCACCATTACGGCGTCGCGAAATATCCGCTTGAAAAGAAGATGTTCGGCGTTTTCAGGCACTACGTCACAAGTCCGAATCACCCGATCACGCGCGGCTTTGACGAGGAATTCCTCGCGCCGCACTCAAGGCACACCGGAATCCGCGAGGATGATATCGCAAGGGTTCCCGAGCTTGAGCTTGTGGCGAAGAGCGACGAGGCCGGACCGTACATCATCTCGGCGCGGAACTCGCGCATGCTGTTCGTCACCGGGCATTCGGAATATGACTTCGATACTTTGTCAAAGGAATATTTCCGTGACGTCGACAAAGGGCTGGACATTCAGATCCCATACAATTATTTTCCGGACGACGACCCGACGAAGCGCCCGAGGAATCTCTGGCGCGGGCACGCGAACCTGCTGTTTTCGAACTGGCTGAACTATTTTGTCTACCAGAACACGCCCTACGATCTGTCCGAGCTGTCATAAAATCCGTCCTGTCAGGGGACAATATGATTCGCGAAAAGTATTTTTTCGCGAATTTTCTTTATGGAAGGACAAAGTTATGGATAAAAGTGAAAACCTCTTGCAGGAGGTCTCGAAGAACGTGAAGATGGGCGGCGACTCGATAATCGACCTCATCGACCACGCCGAAGACAAGCATTTCCGCGGTGAGATGACGCTTGAGCTCGAGAAATACCGCGAGTTTGAGCGGAAAGCCGCCGAGAAGCTGGGCGAGCGCGGACTGAAGCCGACCGAGATCACACCGCTCGCGAAGATGGGCGCGAAGGTCGGGATGGCGTTCAACACGATGTTAGACACAACAACCTCGCATCTTGCGGAGATGATGATAAACGGCGCGACGATGGGCATAGTCGCCCTCGAGAAAAAGCTGAACGAAGGCGGCTGCACACCGGAAGCCGAGAGCTTCGCGCGCGAGGTGCTCGACTATGAGAAGGCGAGCGTAGAGCGCCTCGGGCAGTATCTGTGACAGACAAAGCGTCTGACGAGTCGTAACTCCGCGCCGACGCTGACTTTACCGCGGCACGCGAAACGAACGCCCGCGAGTCGCAAATCCACACCGCACTGATTTTCCTCCATGGCACACGCCGCGGTTGCAAGCGAGCCGCGGATCAGCTCCGCGCTGACGCATCCGCGGCTCACGAAACGGTTAATAGCTGCCACGGCGCGCACCGTGGGACTGGCTTACTTCTTGGGTTTGAGCTT
>CAKSOR010000432.1 GCA_934477985.1 uncultured Eubacteriales bacterium | reverse complement strand
CATCAGCGCCGTTCCGCCGCGCTTTTTTATCTCGCCTATGAAATCCTTCTGTCTCTTCACCGCCGCCGCGTCGAAGCTCACCTCAATCTCCGAGTCCGAGAACATGTGCGCCGGTATGTCAATGATCGACGCGCCGAGATCGAGCGCCATAAGCAGCTCACGCGCGAGATCGTCGTCAGTCTTCGACGGGGTCGGATTCCCTCTGCGGTAATTTGTGACATATACCGGCTTCTCACCTGCCGCCGCGATTACCTCGCGTATGAATCCCGGCTCGACGAGTCTTGGCGACAAGCTCTCAAGCTGAAAGCCTATCGCGTCAGCCCCGCGCTTTATGGCGTTTGCGGTTTCTTCCGTGGGCTTTTCACCCAGCCCGCCACTGAGCATGTAGGTGACGAGCGGTTTTCTGAAATCAGGTTTCATAATCTCTCCTTTTCGCGTTGATGTAATAATTTTACCTCATAAGCACGGAAAAATCAATAGCCGCCGCGATACGATTTGTCAGAATCGATAATATTTTCTCCAGTACTATTGAAAATTTAACCGCAATGTGGTATAATAAAATAAAAACGGAGGCGCGAAATGCAAGAACAGGATCTGAGAAAACTTGTAATCACCGACACCGCGGAGATCTTCACCTGTGTGCATATCGGCGGCAGAGTCATGAACATGATCGACCGTCCGACCTATGGGATCACGCTCGCGCTTGACGGGCAGATAATCTACCACCACGCGTCAGGAGTGTTCGTCTCCGACCCGTCACACGCCGTTTTTCTTCCGAAGGGCATGACCTACACTCTGAAATGCACCGCGACCGGACGCTTCACTGTCCTTAATTTCAGCGCGATGAACGCGCCGGATCGCTTTTTAAGCATACCTGTGTCTGATCTGAATGAGCTCCTCCGAATTCAGCGTGAGCTTGAGCAGATAGTCCTGACCGAGCCATTTGACCGGCTCTCGGCACTCGGACTCGTCTATAAAATGCTCGCAAGACTCTCGGAAAGCTCGCTCCCGGATGTTCTTCCGCCTCCGCTGCGTCGGGCGATAAGCTATGCCGTGAAGAACTACCAGAATCCCGACACGGATGTGTCAGCGCTGGCGGAAGCCGCCGGAATAAGCGAGGTCTATCTGCGCAAACTCTTCTGCTCTTACCGCGGAACTCCGCCGGGGCGGTTCATAACGCTGCTCAGGATGCGCCACGCCATGGATCTTCTGACCGGCGGAGACGCGCCGATCGGCGCGATCGCGCGCGAGTGCGGATACACAGACAGCAGCACCTTCTCGAAGGTCTTCCGCCGCGAGGTCGGCTGCGCCCCGGTCGAATACCGCCGTGAAACCTTGCTGAGATACTTTCATTAGCCCATAAACCCCGGGCGTCAGAAAAGCTGCCGGCAGCGTTTGCCGCGGCAGCTTTTTACTATTCCATTGACCGGAGTCGGATCACTCCCCGAGCTTCTCAACAAGCGAAGCGAGCAGCGTCTCGAACTTTGTTATGCTGCTCTCGTACTTCGACATCCAGTTCGGATTGTCGCCGGTGATCATCCCGCGCATCATGCCCGGAATCGACGAAAGACCGCCGGTCGAGTACACCCGCCCGAAATCATAGCTCCTCGAATCGCGGATAATATCGTACATACGCGCTGAGTCATCGTCCGACGTGTACTTTATCTTCAGCGCCGTCTCGAAGAACGCCGGCGCGACCGTGTAGTAGCCCTCGACCGCCAGCGCCTCGATCACCGCCGACGACATGTCAGCGTCCTTCACCACGAGCGGTATCGCGTAAAGCGATCCGAGATACGACGTCGTCGACATATATTTCTCCTGCGCCTCGTCCCACTTCGGCGTCGGCAGAACGCCATAGCTGAATTTCGCGTCTCTGAGACTCGTGCTCGCCACCTTCAGTCCAGCCATCATGAAGAGCGCGTTCCCGTTCTTGAAGCATTTCACCGCGTCGCCGCTGTTCTCTGTGTACCAGCTTATACCGTCGGTGTGATTGAAAGCCGTGCAGAGCTTCTCGACGAGCGACGCCATCTTCTCGCTTCCGAAATCCGGCGAGACAACCATCCCTTTGTCCTTGTCCGGCACAACAACGTTCATCCCGCAGGAATAATAGAGATTGTCAAAGCTCGTCTCCTGACCCACGAGTCCGTAAAGATCCTCCGCTCCGCGTTTTCCGTCGCCGTTCAGGTCGGAATATATCTCCGACGAGATCGCGAACAGCTTGTCAAGTGTCCACTTTCCGCTGTCGACCAGCGAATACAGATCATCAACCTTGTACTTCTCCGCGGTTTCCTTATTGAACAGCATCGCGAACGACGTTCCTATCGTGTTCGTCGAAATATCTCCCGACGCGAAATAGAGCTTCCCGTTGAGGCTCAGATTCCCGACGAGACTGTCCGACCACCACTTCCGGTCGAAATCTATATAAGCCGTGCTGTTAAGATCGAGAAACAGCTTCTCCACCGCGAGATCGGCGATGAAGACTCCATAACCCGCTACTATGTCATATTCCGCGTCGCCAGACAGAACAGTGCCGCGGATCGCGCCCTTGTACGAGTCCTGGTCGTCCCAGAGCCCCGGCTTCATTATGTACTCAAGCTGTACGTTCAGCCGCTCGGACACCGTTGTGTTCCGCTGATAAATCGCGTCGTCGACGACGTCTCCGGTCTGCTCAGCCTCGAACTCAACGATCGGAAGATCGCTCGCCGCGAAGATTGTCACTGTCTGATTCCCGAAATCAAGGTCGTCGGGAAGACTGTCGCGCGTCGTCTCGGGCGTTGTGGCGGGCTCGGTCGCGTCCGTGTCCGCCGTCGTCTCCGGCGCGGTATCCGCGCCCTGGCAGCCGGCAAGCAGCGCGCAAAGCTGTGACAGAATTATGATGAGCGAAATGCTTTTTTTCATGATCGACTCTCCTTTTAATCCTGATGAAGATATTCTTAGTATACCCGATAAGAACCCTGATGTCAACGGTAAATTCCGGTCATCCAGCACATAAC
>CAKSOR010000431.1 GCA_934477985.1 uncultured Eubacteriales bacterium | reverse complement strand
TCAGCTTGACGCAGCTAAGGTTGCGGCGATTTCTTCGCCGGGTGAGCAGATCAATATTGTGGAGTCGGAGACCGACACGGTCAAGAAGTAATGTTTGTTCCACACATGGCAGATTGAGAGATGTTTGTGTTCACATCATTGTTTGAACAATAAATTGTTCGCTCCAGCGAACCGGACGCTTTCGAGGGGGAGAGTCCGCTTTTGTGGGCGTCAAAAGTAGGACTCTCCCCCTCGAGCTCTCCCTCACTGCAAAAGACGCTCGTTAGTCTTTCCGTGCGGCTCCGGACGCCTTCAGGCTGGTTGGAGTCGCCGCAGGGAAATCTCCCGCGATGGGCTTGCTTTCTTTGGCTACGCCCCGCCGGCAGAGCCGGACAGCTTGCTTCTGGTCTTTTTACGCGAGAATGTTTGTTACTCGCGACGCTTGCTGTCTGCAATGTTTGTTACTCGCGTTGCTTGCTCATATTTTATTCAGGAAAGTTATTTATTGAAAGGAAAAGGTTACATTTATAATGAAACTCAAACGTTTAATCGCCCTGGGGGCGGCGCTCATTCTCACGGCGACCGCTTTCCCGTCCTGCGGCGCGCCGAAGGAGACGACGAAAATCACCAACGTCTTCAAGGAATCCGACCTCAAGCTCCCCGAGAAGTATTCGGGCGACAACTTCAACATCAACCAGACCTTCGCGGCGGGCGATCTCATCTACGCGCAGTGCTATCTCTACGACGAAAAGACTTATCAGTCGCGCGAGTTCCTGCTCCCGATCAACCTCGACGGCACGGTCGGCGCTGAGATTACGATGGGCGGCGAGAATTCCTCCGACGGCAAATCCGGCTCTTATCTGGAAACGATGAGCTTCGCCGACGACGGCACGTTCTGGGCAAGCTACCATTTGTACAAATCCACTGAAACCGAGTGGAAAAGCTGGAGCGAACTCCGTCACTATTCCGACCCGGCATCCGGCAAGTACGAGGTCGTCGATCTCGGCTTCTCCGAAGAGGACGACGGCAGCAGCAGCATTGGCAACATGGTCGCGTCGCCCGACGGAAGCCTCGTTCTGAACGGCTGGGGCAACGACGGCGGTTTCGTGCTGATTGTCAGCCCCGACGGCAAGGTCTCGAAGCTCGACACCGACAGCAAGGACATAAATCAGATCCAGCGGCTCGGCGACAAGATCTACGCGTCGATGTACATCTACGACGATGTGGCTGGCACAGGTTCGTCGAAGTTTGTGGAACTTGACGTAGCGAATGCAAAGCTCGGCGCTGAACACTCGATTCCGTCCAACATGATGTACAATCTGATGACCGGAAAGGGCTACGATTATTACTACAATGACGGAAACTCGATCTGGGCGGGCAACCTCGACTCGGAAGAGAAGGTCGAGATCCTGAACTTCATCAACTCGGACATCAACGGCAACACGGTCGGAAACATCATCCCGCTTTCGGCTGACAAGTTCTTCGCGACCGCCTACGACGAGGTCAACTACAACCAGTACTGCATGATTCTCGACCGTGTGCCGGATGAGCAGGTCGCGCAGCGCGAGCTTATAAGCCTTTCGACGCCGAGACTCAATTACAACCTGCGCACGGCGGTCATCAGGTTCAACAAATCCAACGACAAATACAGAATAGTCGTCAACGATTACTCGATTTACTCGACTGACGACGATTACAACGCGGGCGCGTCGCGTCTCTCGACCGACCTTACCGCCGGAAAGATTCCCGACATCATCCAGATCACCGACCAGCTGCCCTACGACAGCCTCGTCTCGAAGAAGCTGTTCACCGACATTTACGCGCTGATGGACGCCGATTCGACCTTTGACCGCTCGCTCTACCTCGAAAACATTTTCAAGGCGTGCGAGACCGACGGCAAGCTCTACTCGCTGATTCCGCGCTTCCAGCTGATGACCTTCGCGGCGAAGACCGAAAACCTGGATGGTCTTACCAGATGGACCGTGCAGGAGTTCATGAACTTTGTGAAGAATCACGAGGAAATGCAGATATTCGACTACGATTTCAACCGCGCGACCTTCCTCCAGTACGTGATGGAGTTCACGCGCGACAACTACATCGACCGCAAGACCGGTGAGTGCCGCTTCAACTCGGATGAGTTCAAGCAGCTTCTCCAGTTCGCGAAGGACTACCTGACGACCGACGATTTCTGGACGAACATCGACTTTAACGAGGTCGGCGAGGAGTTCTGGCAGGAGTACGAAAAGCGATTTGCCGAAAACAAGGTGCTCCTGACGCAGTCTTACTTCTACAATCTGATAAATCCCTACAAGAGCCAGCTCAACTACACGTTGCAGGGCGACGCGACGCTTATCGGATTCCCGTCGGACACCGGCAGCGGCGCGGGCATTCAGCCGAGCTTTGAGCTTGGCGTGACCAACAAGTCGAAGCACAAGGAAGGCGCTTGGGAGTTCTTAAAGTACTTCATGTCCGAGGATCAGCAGATGCCGACGAAGACCGACTGGGGCTACAATTACGGCGACGGACTTCCGGTGATGAAGGCGGCGATTGAAAAGCAGCTCGAGATCGGTATGACCCCGCCGGATGACAGCACTGGCAACGTCATTATTGGCGGCGACGGAATCGCGATCGCGCGCACGCTGTTGAACGCGCCCGAGGAGACGACGGCGTCGACCGAAACGACCGCGGCGGCTGAAGAGCAGTCGGGCGGAATAGTTGTCGGACCGATTGAAGACGGACCCGCGGTTGACGGCGACGACACGGCGTCGGCTGACACTGACGGCGTGGTTGATTCTGACGGCGACGGAGTTGCTGACGACACGACCGAACCGGTTGAGCCGGATGTTAAGCCCGTGAGACCGACGAACCGGAACACTGTTCTGACGAAGGAGCAGACCGACTCGCTCCGCGCGATGGTTGAGGGCGCGACCCAGGTACTGCGGGTGCGGCGCTCGAACTGTTCGCGGCTATCCTTATACTTGTGCGGGGCGCGGAGGATCGTGACGATCTCCTTTTCA
>CAKSOR010000430.1 GCA_934477985.1 uncultured Eubacteriales bacterium | reverse complement strand
GTCTATTACCTCTGCATGGAATTCCTCGTCGGACGCTCCCTGAAGAATAACCTCCGCAACCTCGGTATCGCTGAACTCTACGGCGAGGTGCTGTCCGAAATGGGCTTCTCGCTTGACGAGGTCTATACCCGCGAGCCTGACCCCGGACTCGGTAACGGCGGTCTCGGTCGACTCGCCGCCTGCTATATGGACGCCCTCACCACGCTCGATTACCCCGCTACCGGCTTCTCTATCCTCTACGAATATGGCTTGTTCAGGCAGCGCATCATCGACGGCGAACAGATCGAGCTCCCCGACATCTGGATGCCCGAGGGCGATGTGTGGCTCGTACCCCGCAAGGACAAGACCTTCACCGTCAGGTTCGGCGGCAAGGTCAACGAGAACTGGGAGAACGGTCACTGCGACATCACAATGGAGGGCTGCGACGACGTTCAGGCTGTCCCCTACGACATGATGATCTCCGGCGCGGACTGCAAGGCTGTCAATATCCTCCGCCTCTGGAAGGCATGCGACACCACCAACTTCAACATGAACCTCTTCTCCCAGGGTCAGTACTACAAGGCAATGCAGGAGGACACCAACGCCGAGATCATCTCCAAGGTCCTCTACCCCTCCGACAACCACACCGAGGGCAAGTTTTTAAGGCTCTCTCAGCAGTATTTCCTCGTCTCGGCTTCGCTTCAGTCGATCATAGCCGACCACCTCACCGCTTACGGCTCGCTTGACAACTTCGCCGAGAAGGTCGCTATCCACATCAACGACACTCACCCCGCGATGGTCATCCCCGAGCTTATGCGAATCCTCATCGACACCTACTCCTACGACTGGGACAACGCCTGGAGACTCGTCACCTCCACCGTCTCCTACACCAACCACACCGTCATGCCCGAGGCTCTCGAAACCTGGAACGAGGATCTCTTCAAGCTCAAGCTCCCGCGTATCTACTCGATAATCTGCGAGATAAACCGCCGCTTCTGCGCCGACCTCTGGAAGGCTTACCCCGGCGACTGGGATCGCATCTCCCGCATGGCAATCGTCGGCTACGACCAGATTCGTATGGCTAACCTCTCGGTCGTCGGCTCGCACACCGTCAACGGAGTCTCCAAGCTCCACTCCGAAATCCTCAAGAAGACTATCTTCCACGACTTCTACAAGTATACTCCCCAGAAGTTCACCAACGTGACGAACGGCATCGCTCACCGCCGCTGGCTCTGCTACTCCAATCCCCAGCTCACCGCCCTCATCGACGAGTGCATCGGCGACAGCTGGCACAAGCATCCTGAGAATCTCATCGACTTCATGCGCTTCGGCAACGACCCCTCGGTTCTCGAGCGCATCGGCAAAATCAAGCGCGCCAACAAGTCCAACTTCGCGATCTACGCCGAGGGCAGGTGCGGCATGAAGCTCGACCCCGATTCGGTCTTCGACGTGCAGATCAAGCGTATGCACGAGTACAAGCGCCAGCTCCTGAACACCCTCCGCATCATCAGCCTCTTCGTTCAGCTTAAGGAGAACCCGAACCTCGACATCACTCCCCAGACCTTCATCTTCGGCGCGAAAGCCGCTCCCGGCTACTATATGGCGAAGAACATCATCAAGCTCATCTGCTATGTCAGCGCCGAAATCGAGAAAGACCCCAGAATCCGCGAAAAGCTCCGCGTCGTCTTCATGGAGGACTACAACGTCAGCCTCGCCGAGATTCTCATCCCCGCCGCCGATATAAGCGAGCAGATTTCCCTTGCCGGCAAGGAGGCAAGCGGCACCGGCTGCATGAAGCTGATGGCAAACGGCGCGATCACTATCGGCACGATGGACGGCGCCAACGTCGAAATCTTCGACCAGGTCGGCGACGAGAACATGTATATCTTCGGACTCACCACCGAGGAGGTCGACGACCTCTGGAAGCGCGGCTACAACGCAATGCGGTACTACATGCAGAGCGACAGGATCCGCGCCGCGGTTGACCAGCTCGACGCCGGCTTCAACGGACGTTCGTTCAGCGATATAAAACAGTATCTCATCAACCCCGCTTACGCTCACGGCATCGCCGACCCCTATATGTGTCTCGCCGACTTCGATTCCTACGCGAACACCCACGACGCCATGATCCGCGACTACAACAACAAGGACAAGTGGGATCGGATGTCCTTCATCAACACCGCAAAGTCCGGAATCTTCTCGGCTGACCGGGCTATACGTGAATACGCCGACAACATCTGGCATACGAGGTCAATAAAATAATGCTTGTTTATAAGAGTTTCACTGAAATCAAGGCAAAGGCGCTTTTCTCGACCTTCTCGTTCGTGATGGGCAATACCGACTCCCGCGCCTTTCATGAAAGGGACACTGTCATCCTGACCGTGAAGATCCCCAGCGTCTTATGCGCCACCAACGCAATTCTGTCGCTCTACACCGACGCCAATATGTCCGAACGCGAGTTTGAAGCCGATTTGGACAACCCGGTCGACCCGGCTTACGATCTTTTCAACTACGGGTTCAGACCCCGCGTCGGACTCTACTACTACGTCTTCGGGGTCGACACGGTCTACGGTCGGCTCTGGGTGAACCGCGACGGCACTTTCACGCCCGACAAAAACGCGGCGACCCGCACTCAGCTCATGGTCTACGACGAGTATTTCAAAACCCCCGAACGGTTCAGGGGCTCGATGATGTACCAGATATTCCCCGACCGCTTCGCGCGCTCCGGCAAGGTTCATGTGCGCCGCAAGATAAACCGCGACTGGGAAAACGGAGTCCCGCAGTACGCCGAGGTTCCCGGGGGAGATGTCGCCAACAACGTCTTCTTCGGCGGCGACCTCTGGGGAATCGCCGACAGGCTCGACTACATAAAGTCGCTCGGAGTCGATACGCTCTATCTCTGCCCGATATTCGAGGCGGCTTCCAACCACCGCTACGACACGTGCGACTACAAAAAAATCGACCCTATGCTCGGCACGGACGAGGACTTTGAGCATCTGTGCAAACAGGCCAAAACATTCGGTATAGACATTA